>NZ_JACAPZ010000028.1:45606-106542 GCF_013385475.1 Pseudomonas sp. G5001 | reverse complement strand
TGATGGTAGGAGGTTATCGGCGTTTTTGGGTGGGGCTTTAGGGGGGATAAGCCAGAAGCTGCTTGTTACGAGGGGCAGCAATCGGCTTGCAGCCGGTCGCGCCCGACGCAGTCGATCAAAATCATCTGCTCATTCACGGTTTGAGGGGGCGGGAAAAATTCAGACGCCTTGAAGGTCGATGACTCAGCTCTTGTAGAGTAACGCCTCAACTACAACGCCAAACGCTGACGAATGTTCACGGCGATTGGGGTAGTAGAGATGGTAACCGGCAAAGGGTTGGCACCAATCTTCCAACACCCGCACAAGGCTACCGTCGGCAAGCTCCTTCGCCACCATGTCCTCTGGCAGGAAAGCCAAGCCACATCCCGCCACGGCCGCACGCAGAATGGGCACGCTGCTGTTGAATGTCCATTGGCCTTCGACGCGGGCCTTGAGTTCGTGGCCATCCTTTTCGAAATCCCATTGCATCAGGCTGCCGTGAGTCGGCAGGCGCAGGTTGATGCAGTTGTGCGCCGCCAGATCTCTCGGTTCCATCGGGTAAGGCCGCTGCTGGAAATACTGCGGTGAGCCGACAACGGCGATGCGTAACGATGGCCCGATCGGCACGGCGATCATGTCCTTGGCCACCTGGTCACCCAGTCGAACACCAGCGTCATAGCGCTGCGCGACGATGTCGGCGAGGGCGTAATCGACGGTGATTTCGACCTTGATGTCCGGGTAGTCGGGCAGCACCTTCAGCAGCTTCGGCCAGAGAATATTGTTCGCCGCATGCTCGGACGCCTGAATCCGTACATTGCCGGCGGGGGTGTCGCGAAACTCGCTGACGGCAGCCAGTTCCAGTTCAATTTCTTCAAAGCGCGGCGCCATCGCTTGATACAGGCGTTGGCCCGCCTCCGTTGGTGAAACACTGCGCGTAGTCCGCGTCAGCAAGCGCACGCCCAGCCGGGTTTCCAGTGCCCGCAGAGTGTGGCTCAGCGCTGACTGCGAAACGCCCAGTTGCGCGGCAGCACGGGTAAAACTGCCTTCGCGGGTGATGACCACGAAGGCTTGCAGGTCGTTGAGATTGGGGCGGGACATTGATGAGAACCTCTCATGAGGAGCGCGTGATTATTCCATGAAAGCAGGTCGCGCACGGATGTGCGACCCTTGGCGCGCTGATCACAAGGTGCGTGCGTAAAAATCCGTCAGTTTGCCGATCGCCGCATCGACATAACGCGGTACCCAGTAGGTTTCAATGTGGGTGGCGCCATCGATGATGAACACTTCCTTGTCGGTGGTGCCGGCGGCTTTGGGAAACGCATCCTGAGTCATGTACAGGCTGTCGGCCTTGCTGCCGGCGATCATCAGCAACGGTTGATTGATCAACTCGATATGGTCGGTGGCGTCGAAACGCATCAGGTCAATAAGGCTGCTGGTGGTGTATTTGAAGGTCGAGTTCGGGTGCGCGTGGGTTTTCCAGTAGTACTCATAGCCTTGGCGATACAGTTCGAAAGGCAGTTTGGCAGTCTGCTCATCGGTGAGGTTGGCATCCCCCGTATACAGCACCGCGCCCCCCGCTGCTTCTTGCGCGCGGGCTGCTGATGCCTGTTGCAAACGTTGCTGGATGCTGTCCAGTTGCGAGTCGCTGTAGCCGTTGCGGCGTACTCGACCCGAGTTGAACATGCTCACCGTTGCCAGGGATTTGAAGCGTTTGTCGGTTTGCGCCGCCGCCAACGAATAACCACCGCCGCCACAAATGCCGAGCAGGCCCAGACGATTGTCATCCACGCCAGCGAACTGGCTGATGAAATCGGCCATGCCGTGAATGTCTTCGATGCGATACGCCGGTTTATCGATGCTGCGCGGCTGACCACCGCTGGCGCCCTGATAGGCCGCATCGGCCGTGATGGTGATGTAGCCCTGTTCGGCGAGGCGCTGGGCATACAGACCGGCGACTTGCTCCTTTACGCCGCCATTTGGATGCGCAACCACCACGGTCGGGTAGGTCTTCTTCGCGTTGTAGTTGGCAGGCGTGTAGACGTTGGCGGCGATGTCCAGACCGTTGAGCTTATAGCTGACCGGGTGGATGTTGACCCTGCCCGGTTCGTTGCGGGTGATCGCGCCGTCGTAGGCGAGGGTGAATGGGTTCTTCTTGTAGTCGGCGGCCAAGGCTTCGCCTGCCGAGAGGCCGACCAATGCCGACATGAACGTGGCTTTGAGGGTGTTCTTCACGTGAAGCTCCTGAGCAAAAAAAGGACGGCAGTTGCGAAAGTATTTGGGTCAGTCCAGCTGTTTTTCTTTGAGGAACTGCGCGACCAGGTCAGCGATCTGCACGTTGTTCAGATCCGACATGGGGAAATGGGTATTGCCGTGAATGCCAATCTCCGGCAGGTGTATCAGTCGCACATCACCGCCATGGCGATTGACCGCGTCACGCCAGAGCCGGGCCATTTTCAGGCGTGCGCGCCAACTGTCCTGAGCGGGCAGATCGACTGCCTGTTCCGGGATGTTGTCGCCGTACAGGATCAGAATCGGAATGCGCGTCAGTGCCATGAATTGCTCCATCGGCACCGCTGCGCCTTGCACCGTGTCGAACGCGCTGGGGATCGGCGCCGGCACTTCACCGTCAGCAAACACGAAACTGCTGCCCGGTTCGAACGCCACGATGGCTTTGACCTTTTCGTTCTTGATCGCCGTCAACCAGCCCGGCCCGCCGCCCTGAGAATGGGTAAACAGGATGCCGGGGCCGATTTTGTCGAACAGCGCCGACACACCATCGGAGACCACGCCCATGTCAAACGGCCCGGTGTTCGGTGTCATAGCCCTGAAAAACTGCTCGCGGGTCTGGGCGTCCTGTGCCACTTGCACGCCGTTGAAGTAGCGGGGCCAAAGGCCGATACGGAACTGGTTGAACCACAGTTGTTCGTCCGGCACAGGCTTGATGGTAGTCTCGACCATGCTGCGCCCGGCATCACCACGCCGGGGTTGATCGATCAGATAGACGCCGTAGTGGCGGCGCAGAAAGATGTTCTGAAAACCCTCGCGACCATCGGCGGTGGTTTCCCAGGTCTTGGAAAACTGACCTGCGCCGTGCCACATGACGATGGGCAGTTTTCGCGCGTCCACCGGGATTTGATAGAAGGCGTAGGCGTGGTCACCGTGGTAGGTCTGACCGTTGGGCGTCATCGGTTGGCGCGGGTTGAAGGTGCCCGGTGCCGTGGTCATCGTTCCGCCGGCGGCGAAGCTGCCTTGTTTCTGGATCAGCAGCGGGCCTTCGGAGTGGTTCGCGCAGGCCGCCAACAGGCTCAACAGCATGACGCTCAGCAGACGTTTTGCAGTTCTCATGTCACTTCCTCGACGCCGCGAGGGCTTGGACCAGCGCTGCGTTGGCCCGCTCGGCAGTCTGTGCATCGCCATGCTTTTTCAGCAGTTCGGTGACTAGGTGCAACTGTGCTGCGCTGAGCCCGACGCGCAGGCTCGCCGCCATGTGCGAGCGCAACTGAGGCTCGACCCCCGGCGTCGCTGCCAGCGCTCCGACAGTCGCCAATTCGCGACTTTGCCAGTCGAGGTTGTCGCGCTCGAAGATGTCGCCGAACAGGTGCGTTTGCAGGAACTGGTTGATCACTGGGGCGAACTCGAACACCGGGCCTTTGACCGGGGCGCCGGAGATTTTCGTTTGATTCGCCGTACCCGCTGCCAATAGCTCATCCCCCACCGGTATCACCCGGCTCGGCTCACGCCCCGGCGCATCGTCAAGGCCGCGTTGTTTGCGCGCCTGCACCACGGTCATCAATTCATTCAAGGCGTTGAGGCTGCGCGGGAAGCCGACGTAGGCGTAGAGCTGCACGAGGACTTCGCGGGTTTCGCTAATGGTCAGGCCGGCATCAAGCCCTTGGTTGAGCGCCGTGTTGAGGTTGGGCATGTCGCTGGTCGCCATGAACGCCGCGATCAGTGGAATGGCTTGTTGCTGGCTCGACAAGCGGGCTGCGCTGGCGGGTGTGCTGGTCATGGTGGGCGAAGCCTCGGCTGCTTGAGTGGTGACGCTGAACATCGCCCCGACGCTCAGGCAGAGCGCCATGAGTGTGGGGAGGGCAGTGCGGTTGCGGGTGTCAGTGATCATCGTGAAGGGCTCCATCCATTGCGGGGCGCTGCGGTGTTGCTGGATCGTAAGGAGGATGGTTGTGGCGATTAACCCCGAAATAGCGCATGGACTCATGAGCAGAACTCATGAGTCGACGTGCGATAACCGCTGGAATCCCGGTGCGGGCAGGTTGTTACGGGGCATTGAGGTTACGTGGCGGTTCGCCGCGAACGTGCCGGTCGAGCAGCTTCGACACATTCCGTAACTTTATTGGCCGGCGTATTGCGCCTCCGAGACCTGCTCCGCCCAGGTGACGGTCTTGCCATCCTCGGCTTCAGCGATGGCGATGTGGGTCATGCCGTTGCTGGCCGTGGCGCCGTGCCAGTGACGGGTGTTCGGTGGAATCCAGACAGTGTCGCCCGGATGGATCTCCTGACGCGCGCCACCCTCTTGCTGCACATAGCCGACGCCGGCAGTGACGATCAGCGTTTGTCCCAGCGGATGGGTGTGCCACGCCGTGCGTGCGCCGGGTTCGAAGGTCACCGTGCCGCCACCGATGCGCGCGGGCGCTTCACCTTTGAACAGGCCATCGACGCGTACAGAGCCGGTAAAGTTTTCCGCTGCGCCCTTGATCGAAGGCTGGGATCCGTTCGGCGTAACGCGGATTTCGCTGGCGGCCTGGGACTCTGCCGCCATCAGTGACAAAGCAACGAGTGGCGCAATCAATCGGTTCATCGGATGAGTTCTCCGGTCAGACAGAGAAAGCGACGCCGCACATGGCGCCGCGTCGGGCAGACTCAGAGTCCGGTCATTTTCAGTGCCGACTCCGGCAGACGTTCGCCGTGCACCCGAATCTGTGCCATCTGTTCGTTGATCACGCGCAGATCGTCGCCGTTCAATTGCAGCTCGGCCGCGCCCAGGTTTTCTTCCAGGCGATGCTGTTTGGTCGTGCCCGGTATCGGCACAATCCACGGTTTCTGTGCGAGCAACCAGGCCAGTGCCACTTGCGCCGGCGTGGCGTGTTTGCGTTGCGCGACGGCTTTCACCACATCGACCAACGCCAGATTGGCCCTGCGCGCTTCAGGGGAAAAGCGCGGGACGAAATTGCGGAAATCGCTCGCGTCGAACTGCGTGTTCTCGTCGATCTGACCGGTGAGGAAACCGGCGCCCAGCGGGCTGAACGGTACGAAGCCGATCCGCAGTTCTTCCAGCACGGCTAGCAGTTCCAGCTCCGGGCCACGCCAGAACAGCGAATATTCGCTTTGCACCGCCGTGACCGGTTGCACCGCGTGGGCCCGGCGAATGGTTTCCACACCCGCTTCAGAAAGGCCGAAATGCTTGACCTTGCCCTCGGCGATCAGATCCTTGACGGTGCCGGCCACGTCTTCGATGGGCACCTGGGGATCAACGCGGTGCTGATAAAACAGGTCGATGCAATCGGTGCGCAGACGCTTCAACGCCGCTTCGGCCACGGCGCGTATATGCTCCGGGCGGCTGTTGGTGCCGCCGCCACGTGCGCCGGTGATCAGGTCGATATCGAAACCGAACTTGGTGGCGATGACGACCTGCTCGCGGATCGGCTGCAAGGCCTCCCCCAGCAGCTCTTCATTGGCGAACGGGCCATACGCTTCGGCGGTGTCGAACAAGGTGACGCCTTGCTCGTGGGCCGAACGAATCAGCTTGATCATGCTGGCTTGGTCGGCTGCCGGCCCGTAGGCCGACGTCATGCTCATGCAGCCAAGACCCAAGGCGGACACTTCCAGGCCATTACCCAACGTGCGGATTTTCATGGAGTTACTCCGTACAGAATTCGATTAGTGCGTGAGAGGGTGATCTTTCAACCAGCCGTTCACGCGTTCCATGGTCTTGCGCTCCTGCTCACCCTCCATCACAAAACCTTCCAGCACTTTGGCCTTCGGCGCATGCTTGACCAGCACACGGCGGCTGTTGCCCAGGCCATATCCACCATGGGTGTTGAAGGGGATGAGGGTCTTGCCGGTCAGATCGTGGGCGCTGAGGAATGCGCGCACGATCGGCGGGGCGGTTTCACCCCAGATCGGAAAGCCGAGATAGATCGTGTCGTAGTCGCTGAGGGCGTGAACCGTGTTTTGCAGCTCGGGTTCGAAGCCACTGTCACGTTCCTGGCGCGCCTGTTCCACGGTTTGCAGATAGTCCTCGGGGTAGGCGTGGGCGGGGCGAATCTCGAACAGATCGGCACCCAGTCCACGCTGGATCAGCCCGGCGACCACGCGGGTATTGCCCGAGCGCGAGAAATACGCGACCAGAATCCGCGAGCCCGAACGCGGTGTTTCACTGGCGCCTTGCGCGTCGGCGAGCGACAGCAGCGGGGCGCTGGCCAGTGCGGCGATGACCGTGCGCCGCAGCGGATCGTGATCGGTACTCATCGACCGACGCGCGCCTTGAGAGCCTCGGGATAGCGCTCGCCTTCGATGCGGATCTGCGCCAGCGCGGTATCAATGGCCTTGAGTTCGGCAGCGTCGAGGGTGATGTTCGCGCCGCCGAGGTTTTCTTCCAGGCGATGCAGTTTGGTCGTGCCCGGAATCGGCACAATCCACGGTGCCTGCGCGAGCAGCCAGGCCAGCGCGATCTGGGCCGGTGTCGCTTGTTTCTGCGCAGCAATCTGACGGATCAACACCACCAGACCCTGATTTGCCTGCAGCGCCGACTGGCTGAAACGCGGGACGATGCTGCGGAAGTCGTCACTGCCATAAGTGGAATCGGCCGACACCGTGCCGGTGAGAAAGCCTTTACCCAATGGACTGAACGGTACGAAGCCGATGCCCAGCTCCCAAAGGGTCGGCAGGATTTCCAGCTCAGGCTCGCGCCACCACAGCGAGTATTCGCTTTGCAGCGCCGTGACCGGCTGTACCGCATGGGCGCGACGAATGGTTTGCGCGCCTGCCTCCGACAGGCCGAAGTGCTTGACCTTTCCTTCGCTAATCAGGTCTTTCACCGCCCCGGCAACGTCCTCAATCGGCACGTCCGGATCGACGCGGTGTTGGTAGAGCAAATCGATGTAATCGGTCTTCAGTCGACGCAACGAACCCTCGACGGCTATTCGAATACGTTCGGGCCGGCTGTCCAGAGCCTGTTTTGTATTGTCGGTGCCGACGGCGAAGCCGAATTTTGTAGCGATCACAACCTGGTCGCGAACTGGCGCCAGCGCCTCGCCGACTACTTGCTCATTGATATAGGGGCCGTAGAATTCGGCGGTATCGAAGAACGTGACGCCTCGTTCAACGGCTGAGCGGATCAGTGCGATGGCTTGCTCGGTATCCGTGGCCGGGCCATAGCCATGGCTCAGACCCATGCAGCCGAGGCCGAGGGCGGATACTTCGAGTGAACTGTTGCCGAGTGTGCGTTTGTGCATGTTGATCTCCCGTTGGGCGTGGGGAGACAGTAAGCGCGCTAACGACTGAGGACTAGACGGGTAAATCGGCAAGGCTTCATGAGGTTTGCTCATCAGTCCCGGAAGAGGGGCGGTGGCGACTGTCGAATGAAGGCTTGCCTCACGGTAGGCCATCACCGCTCGTACACAAAAAATCTGACACTCTCTTGATCGTTCGCTTTTGGCTGTTCTCTGCCGATCAAGGTTACAGCCTGTGATGGTCAGCTGCGCCGGCGGTATACTGGAGGGATTGCAATATACCCCGCGCCTCGCGCCCAGGCAGACCAGGGACGGTTGAATGATCCGCATCAGAACCAATTTGGCTCCTCGATGGAATCGGCAGATCCGAGAAGCCACCACGCCTCTGACAGTGCTGTCCCCCTACATCACAGAAAACAGCACGCTTAAGCTCTTGGCCAACAAGCAAGCAACGTTTTACACACGGTTCGAGGTAAGGGACTTCGTCTGTATGGCGTCAACAATCGCTGCCTTCAAGCTGTTGCTCATCAACAAGTGCACGATTTACGAGGTGAAGGACCTTCATGCGAAAGTCATCATGGACGAGGCTGACTTCGTCACACTTGGCAGCCAGAACCTTACCTTCAGGGGGGCCTCGAAAAATAAGGAGTTGAGTGTTTGTTTCGATAACAGTAAAGCCAATTCTTGTGAGCGAGTTCGGAGCGTGGTCAATGATTGGATTGACGACCCGGATCTGGAATTGATCGACTGGGCCAGGGTGTTGCGGATGGAGAAGGATGTTCGCTTAGCCAAAAAGGCTTTCGAAGAATTCAACGAAGCAATGTCCAAGATTCAGGGTAAAGCCGATACCTGCCAAGCCAAGCGAGTCCAGGTTGCTCGGGATCAGCAGGAACAAGAGAGAGCTGCACGAAAGGCTAAGAACCTAGCTGCAATTGGTGCTGCCGTTCGGTCTGGCGCACCTTCCGGCACGAAATACACCGGAACAGTAAAGCCATCTGAGGGCTCTGCACGACTGAAATTTGATGCGAAGGTTGACCTGCTCCAGTGGACCAGGAAGAACGGCATCGTGCTCCCCCGGATGATTAAGTCGAGCCGTTGCCTATGCGTGCTCAATCAACAGAAGGTCGGCTGGGCAAGGCTTGCGAGCCAACAAATCACGAAATTCGCTCAAAGCATGACCATTGGTGGGATTCTGCCTAAACCGTTCGATCGGGTGGATGTGACACTCTCCGTCACCCCAAAAGATCTTGCTCGGGCGCCTTCCGACACGACTCTTGTTGCCATCTTGAAGAACGAGAACGGGACCGAACTGTGCATGGTCCCGGTTCTCTACTCAATCGACGAGATCAGCGTTCTCGACACGCTAGGACCCAAGCGAAAGCCGTCGGGTAAAAAGCTCAAGCCAATCGAGCAGCTCAGAACCGATCTGAAGAGGTGGATTGATAGCAATAGGGCTGACTTTGAAAGCCTACTGAGCCGCCACATCACCAGTACTACCCCTCTGAAGAAACGGCTCGATGGGGTCAACGCGGATGTGTTTTTTGAGGGAATGGATACGGTGGTCGATGTGACAATGGTCTTTAAAGGGCGCAACGGTACAAAGCCCATTCTTGTCGCGACCACCAGAAGCTGAAATCCCACACCTGCCTGACATCAGTGGAGTGTCCGTTTGGAGTCGAAAACGGCGTTTCGTAATGGCGGCAAATGGCCTGAAACCGCTATTGAGCGCAGCATGAGCGGCGACTTACTCAACTAAAGCGGCATCGTCGTCGCTGAGCCGCCGTAGATGCCTACAGCGCCTCGGCGATCAGTCGATTGAGCTAGTTGAGTAGCCTGGACAGCGTCCGGTTTCAGCTAGACGGCACCTCCCGATCCATCAACTTACCCATCAACAGCACCCCCAACTCACTGAGTTGATGAATAGCCAACGCCACATCACGGTCTTTCCCGCTCAGCTCGTCCGACAGATCAAGCAGCAACGCGCTGACCGAGGCAAAGGTTTCATAGCTATTGGTAATCAGACTTTCACTGCTGGCATCAGCAGCCACACTGAACAGCGCACCCGACGGCGGGGCGGTTTTGGCGGAGGAGGGATTGAGATAGTGATCCAAGGCACGTTGTGCGGCTTGGTTGAGTTTCAAATCGGGAGATCCCGGAGGATTCGGCGTTACCTTGAACATATCAGTAGTTTTCCTGAGCAGGGCCCTCACCACGTCGCTACTAAACGAAATGGGGTGGCGGCTGTACGCAGGTTAGTAGACCGGGGAAACTACAAAAGCCGGCGCGTCCGAAGACGCCCTGCGCACAGCCACCATCAAGCACAGACAAGAAGGTCTGATAGATGCTGCTTATGCACTTGCAGTTAACCTCGGGCTACTAAACCCGATCACTGAGGTTTCAGCGACCGAGCAACCTTAGAGACGCCAACCCAGGTGCACAAGCCGGCGGATTCTGACGCAACTGTAGGCAATGGAGCAAGGTGCCGTGCTCACTGCCTCAAGCCACGGGACTGAATTCAATCAGTCCCGCTTTCCTCGATTAAGCAGGCTGGGCCGCCAGGCTATTACTCACCTTGCGCCCCAACACCAGCACCGTCACAAACCCGGCACCCACCAACGCGGTCGCCAAACTCAACAGCACCGACGTCCCCATCTTGTCGACGATCTGCCCGCCAAAGAACGAGCCCACGGCAATGATCACCTGAAACAACGCGACGAACAGCGGCATGCCACGTTCCACATCCTTGGGCGCCACCACGAACATCCAGATGCTTGCGCAGGCCGGGAAGGCACCGAAAGCAAAGCCCCACAGTGCGATCAGCATTACTGCGCCGCTCATGCCGGTGGCGAAGTAGGGGAACAGGGCGGTGCTGGTGCCGATCATCAGCGCGACCAGCAGCAGGGTGTGGCGCACGCTGCGGTTGGCGGCGAAGCCGGCGAAGACGTTGCCCATCACGCCGGCCACGCCGTAGAGCAGCAGCAGCGAGCCAATGGTCGGGCCGTCGAAGCCGGAGCTGTTTTTGAAGAACGGGGCGACGTAGGTGTACGCGGCAAAGTGCGCGAGGCCGATCAGCAGCACGGCGATCAAGCCAACCCGTGCTTGTGGGTTGATGAACAGGGCCGGCAGGTCGGCGATGCGAATGGCTTTTTCCGGTTCGAGGCGGGGCAGCAGGAACATCTGTGCCAGCAGTACCGGGATGCCCACCAGTGCGGTGACGAGGAAGGTCATGCGCCAGCCCATCAGGCCGCTCAGCCAGGTGCCGACGGGTACGCCGAGCACGGTGGCCAGGGTCACGCCCATCATGATGATCGAGGTGGCTTTCGCGACGCCCACGCCTTTGGGCGCCAGGCGGCCGCTGAGGGCGATGGCGGTGGCCCAGAAGCCGCCGATGCTGATGCCCAGCAGGACGCGGCCGAACAGCAGCAGGCTGAAGTCGCTGGCGTAGGCCACCACCATGTTGGCGATGATCATGATCAGGGTCAGGCCGATCAGCAGGTAGCGACGGTCCATGGCGCCAATGCCCACCGACAGCAACGGGGCGGCGAGGGCGGCCATGATGCCGGGCAGGGTGACCATTAGCCCGGCGTGGCCGGCGCTGATGCCGAGGTCGGCGGCGACGTCGTTGAGTACGCCTACCGGCAGGAACTCGCTGGTGACCAGGGCGAAGGCGCCCACGGCCACCGAGAGAATCGCCAGCCACTGCTGCAGGACGGTTTGTTGATTATGTTCGGGGAGGCCGCTAGGGGCCCGGCTTGCGCTTGGCATGGTGTCGGGTTCCGGGAGGAGATTTCGCCTGCGGGCAGACGGGAGGGAGAAAGTGGAGGCGATTATAGGAATGGGTTTTGGTAAGCCAATAGGCGACCGGTTCGATAGTAATCATCAGTCTCGTTGATAAGACTGCCTGCGTAGAGCGTTCTCTTCCGTGTAGACCCTCTCGATTGCCCATGGCCCGACTCCGCGCGTAATCCGGCCCGATCCCGCGCGCCAGAAAAAATCCCCCGCTGCATCCTGAGCCTCGGCATGTCGGTTTTGCTGACGTGCCGAAGCGTTTCAAGGCCGATCAAACAATAATAAAGAGGTGCTTATGCCCGTGCTTCATCGCCCTTCATCCCCGGTTGAACGCAGCGCGCTTCATGTGTTGGTGTGTGCGTCGACACTTGCGCTGTCGTTAACCGCCTGCGCGGCCACCCCGGATCCCGCGAAGCCTTATCCCCATGCACAGGAACCGATCGGCGACGTGCAGGCCATCTATGACGGCAGGCTCAGCGAGGACTTGGCCGTCACTACCTTCCGTAATACCGACCGGTTGTTCCCGACGCGCACGATCAAGGCCGGCGGCCATCCGTTCCCGTTACCCCGCAGCAGCCAGCCACTTGGGCCGGTTGCCTTTGACTACAAAGGCAAGCATTACAGCCTCGATGACTACGTGGCGATCAACCGGGTAACCGGGCTGTTGGTGCTCAAGGACGGCAAGATCGTCGATGAGCGTTATGAAAAAGGCAACACCGCCGACACCCGGTGGATGTCGATGTCGGTGGCCAAGTCCATCACCTCGACGCTGGTGGGCGCGGCGCTGCAGGACGGCGCCATCAAGAGCCTGGATGACAAGGTCACCCGTTATTTACCCGCGTTGGCCGGTAGCGGTTACGACCAGGTCACCGTGCGCCAGATCCTCTCCATGCGCTCCGGGATCAAGTGGAACGAGCAATACACGGACCCTACCTCGGACGAGCGCCACTTGATCAAACTGCGCAGCGAACAAGTGCCCGGGTCGCTCCTCAAGTTCATGGCCAGCCTGCCCACCGCCGCGCCGCCTGGCACTCGCACCAACTACAGCACCGGTGAAACTCAAGTGTTGGGGCAACTGGTGAGCGCTGCGGTGGGCAAGCCACTGACGCAATACCTGAGCGAGAAGATCTGGGCGCCTTACGGCATGCAAACCGATGCCAAGTGGTGGCTCGACGGCCTCAATGGCAATGAAGTGGGCGGCAGCGGTATCAGCGCGACGCTTGAGGATTACGGGCGTTTTGGGCAGTTCGTGCTCAGCGGCGGCAAGGCGGGAGGGCAGCAAGTGTTGCCTAAAGACTGGTTGAGTTTTGCCAGCGCGACTACGGGTTCAGATGCGGCGTACGGTGACTTTGCGTCCATGTGGTGGCCAGGTTGGACCGACGCCTCCAAAGCGGATAAAGCCTTTACGGCGGCCGGTACGTTTGGTCAGTACCTCTACATCAATCCGACCAGGAATGTGGTGATTGTGGTGTGGCAGGCGCAGACCAAACCCACGGGTGGCAAGGTGATCGACGATATGTTTGCCTTTGATGCGGTTGCCAAAGCGCTTCAATAACCGCGAAGTACCTGTGGCGAGGGAGCAAGCTCCCTCGCCACAGGTTATGGGCTACTCAGGTAGTGTGTACCTCACATAGCCGCCCGCAACGACCGCGGTGAAAGCCCATAATGTGACTTGAACCTCACCGCAAACCGCGACGCCGACGCATACCCGCACGCACTGGAAATCTCCCCGACGGAATCCCTGGAGGTTTGCAGCTGTTGCAACGCCGCCCCCAGCCGAACATTTTCCAGGATGGCCCTGAAGCTCGCATCCTCATTGGCCAGCTGCCGACGCAACGTCGATTCCCCCAGATTCAGCTGCTGCGCAACCGTGGCAACGGTCCAGTCCCTGGACAGGTTGCTGCCGATCAACCGCTGCACGCGTTCACTCAAGGGGTCGTTGCGATCCATCAGCAACGGTCCCGCCTGGCCGGCCAGGCACAGGCAGAGCAACACGGCCTCGCCATAGTGGGTGCACAGGGCCGACGGGGCGCCGGTGCTCAGTGCGGTCAGCAGTTGGTCCCAGGCTTGTCGGGTCTGTTTGTCCAGGCGTACGCACAGGTCGGCATGCATGCTGCCCTGCGCGCCATACCGGGCAACGAAGTTACGCAACACCGTCACCGGAAACGACACCACATCAGCGATGTAGTCACCCTGGGCACCGGGAAAATTGGTCACCCCAAGCTCGCGGCCCGCCGGCAGTAAAATCAGGTGCTGGGGGCCGGCGCGCATTTCGCGCTCATCCCACTGCATCAGTTTTTGCCCCTGGCGCACGCGGCACAGGGCGCTCATGAAGACCGGCACGCGTTGCAGGGTGTGATGTTGCCGGGCCCTGATCACGCAGCTTTCGATGATGCTTTCCCGGTGCCGCAGACCTTCGTGAACATCCATCGTGACTAGCGTCCGTAAGGGGCCGTGATTGTGGCCTTGGCCAGGCTGTTGGCATTGAGCATGTAGCCGACCAGGGCGCCGCTGGATTGATTGTCGATCGGCAGGGTGGCGACTTTCAACGCCCACACGGTGAATTGATAGCGATGCGGTTTATCACCCACGGGCGGGCAGGCGCCGCCGAAGCCGGGTTGGCCGTAGTCCGTGCGGCCTTGCACTGCCCCGGCCGGCAGGTGGGTGCCCACGTTACTCGGCAGTTGGGTGACGGAGGGGGGCAGGTTCACCACCGTCCAGTGCCACCAGCCGCTGCCGGTCGGTGCGTCGGGATCGTAGACGGTGATGGCGAAGCTTTTGGTACCCGCCGGGGCGTTGGCCCAGGACAGGGCAGGGGAGGTGTTGCCGCCGCTGCAGCCGAAGCCGTTGAATTCCTGCAGGTGCGTCAGCGGGCGTTGGTCGGCAATGTCCGGGCTGTTGAGTGAGAAGCTGGCGGCGTGTCCGCTGGCGGCCATGATCAGGGTGATCGCGGGGGCAAGTCCTTTGAGTTTCATTGCGGTGATGTCCAGGCGTGGTTTGAGCCTTGATCCTAAACAGCGCGTAGGCACGGCACTGCGCCGAAGCGCTCGATGATTGTGCCGAAACGCTCTGCCCACTAAGGCTGAGCCCTCAGCGTCCGGATGATGAACGCATGCAGGCTATTGACCGCCTTGGACCCGCGGGACGCCCGGCTACGCAGAATCGAAACCTCCATGGGCTCAATGCTGCCCAAACCGTGCTCGTCACCGAGTACCTGAAGCGAATCCTGCACGGTGCATTGGGTAATCGCGGCAATCGCGAGCCCGCCCTCGACGGCGGCCACCTGGCCGGCAAGGCTGGAGCTGTTGTACACCACCTTGAACTCGCGGCCTTGCTGGGTGAGTGCGTTCACCGCATACCGCCGGGCGAGGCTTGCGCTTTCGTAGACGGCGATGGGGATCGGGTCGCGCCGCCACAGTTCGAACTGCGGTGAACCTACCCATACCATGGGCTCCTTGAACAGGAAGGTGCCGCTTTGGGGCGAGTCCCGAGACACCAGCGCCAGGTCAAGATCGCCGCTGCGCAACTGCGGGATCAGCGTGGTCGACTGTTCACAGGTCAGTTCGATTTCCACACCGGCGTAGCGCGGCGAATAGCGCTTGAGCAGCGGCGTGAGGTACCGGGCCGCGTAGTCTTCGGCAACGCCAAGGCGGATGCGCCCGGTCAGCTCTTCACCATGAAACGCCGCCTGGGTTTCAGCGTGCAGGGCGAGCATGCGCCGGGCGTAGCTCAGCAGCGTCTGGCCATCGGCAGTCAGTTGCAGGTGCCTCGGGCCGCGACTCAAGAGCTGTCGTCCAAGGGCGGCTTCGAGTTTCTTCATCTGCATGCTGACGGCGGACTGCGAGCGGTTGACCTCGTGGGCGGCGCCAGACAACGAGCCGGCATCCACCACGGCCACAAAGCATTTGAGCCAATCGAGTTGCAAATCGCTGGCGGGCATCGCGCTTACCTCTATTCGTTAATCGAATGGCTAAGGCCTGAATTATGCGCTTTTCATGGTCGCTTGTTCACCCGCAACATTCTGCCTTGAACCAACATCTTCTGGATCGGATCCATGCCCTTTGATACCTGGTTGCTTTACCTGGTTACCTGCTTCGGCATCTCGGTGGTGCCAGGGCCCAATGCGTTATTGGCGCTGACCCACGGTGCGCTTCACGGCAGCCGCAAAACGCTGTTCACCATCAGCGGCGGCGTGCTCGGTTTTGCGATTGTGCTGGCGCTGTGTGCGTTGGGGTTGGGTGCGCTGATCCAGGCATCGGCCAGTTTGTTCACGGCCTTGAAGGTGGCGGGTGGGCTGTACCTGATCTGGCTGGGCTTCGGGCTGTGGCGGGCGGCACCGGTCAGCCTTGAGGCGACCGGCACCACCAGCTCGCGGAGCTGGCCGCTGTTCCGCCAGGGGCTGGTATCGGCGATCTCGAACCCCAAGGCCTTGCTGCTGTTCACCGCGTTTATTCCACCGTTCCTGGACCCGCACCGGAGCATCGTTGCGCAGACGCTCACCATCGCCCTGACCTACGCCGTGGTGGAGTTCATCGTCGAGTACCTGGTGGCCAGCGCCGCGCACCGGGTACGGCCCTGGCTGGCGCGAACCGGGCGCCGATTCAATAAAGTCTGCGGCGGGTTTTTTGTGCTGTTCGGGTTGGCCCTGCCTATCCATGCCTGAGGGCACATCCCCGCGGCTTAGGGATGTTCGATCACCATCACCGCCGTGGTATCCGCCTCAAGTGCTTCGAACACATGGGGCGCATTCGCCAGGTAGCTGATGTAGTCGCCGGCGTGCAGCAGCACAGGCGCACCGGCCGGGCCGATATTCGCGCTGCCGCTGCACAGCAGCACGTGCTCGACGGTGCCGGCAGGGTGGGGCTGCGACAGGCGCGCGTCGCCCGGCTGTACCTTTAGCCGGTAGATATCGCGACGCACGCCCGTCGGGCAATCCGCAAGCAGTGTGGCCGCGTAGTGGCCGGTTTCGGTATAGGTGGTCAGGCCCTCGTTGGCGCGAATTACCCGCAGGTGTTGCTGGGGTTGTTCGAAGAACCGGGTCACCTGCAAGCCCATCGCCGTGGCCAACGACCACAGGGTCTCGATGCTGGGGTTGCCGATGCCGGACTCCAGCTGGGACAAGGTCGACTTCGCCACGCCTGCGCGTTTTGCCAGTTCAGTCAATGAAAGCCCCGCAGCCTGGCGTTCACGCTTGATCGACAGGGCCAGCAGGTCGATTCGGCTTGGATTGAGATTGTTCGTTATGTCGGTCATTTGTTCTTCAAATCATCCATAAATGGGTTGACGCTTTGTCGCCGGGTGTTCAGCATAGCAATCATTCGTTCATTATAAAAACCGAGTGTCGAATGATCTGGTGCGTGTTCCACCTCTGCGACCATTGGCCGTGGCTGCTCTGGCGGGCGCTCTCCTACGACCTTGAAGGGTGGCGCAGCCTGCTGGTGGCGACGCAGTTGGCGCAGCAACATTGCCGGGGGCTATTCTGCGGGCCGCTATGATTCCTTTTCGCCATCCTTCGGGATCGGGCTATGATCGCCCAATCCGAACCAGACGCTCCCCAGACCTATGCCCGTTGACCTGCAAGCCCTCTATCCCAAACTGATCCACTTGATGCTGGATACGGTGTTCGTGGTCGACAGTGAAAACCAGATCGTGTTTGTGAGTGATGCCTGCGAAGCGCTGCTGGGGTACCGCGCCGAGGAGCTGACCGGCACCCTGATCACCCACTACATGCACCCTGAAGACCTGGCCCGCACCCGGGCGTCGATTGTGCGGGTCATGAATGGCAAGCCCCACGTCGACTTCCGCAACCGCTATATCCGCAAGGATGGCAGTGTGGTGCACATTCTGTGGGCGGCCTTCTGGTCCGAGGAAGTGGGGGCGCGGATCGGTGTTGCGCGGGACGTAACCGCCCTGACGCAGGCGGAAGAGGAGCTGCGTTTCCTCGCCCATCACGACCCGTTGACGGCCCTCACCAATCGCTCGCTGTTCAATGACCGGTTGGACGAGGCCCTGCAAGCCGCTCACCACCACAAAAGTCCTCTGGCCTTGCTGTTTCTGGACGTGAATGACTTCAAGGCCATCAATGATGTGTACGGGCATGCCGTGGGCGACCGCGTGCTTTGCGTGATTGCACGACGGTTGGAAGGGTGTGTGCGTGAGAGCGACCTGGTGGCCCGGATGGGCGGGGATGAATTCACCGTGCTGCTGACGGATATTCAGTCACCGGAAGCCGTGTCGGCCAAAGTGCAGCAGATAGTTGCGGTGATGACCCAGCCCCTGAGCGCTGAGTTTGGCGCGGTCAAGATGCCGTCCTGCAGTATCGGCGTAGCGTTTTACCCGGCGGATGGAGCAGATGCCGACAGCCTGCTCAGCCACGCGGATGGTGAGATGTACCGGGTTAAAAGGCAGCGGTTTGCAACCGATTAACGCTGCTGGAAAGCAATCTTCAGCCCCAATCCCATGAACAACGTCCCAATGATCTTCCCCTCCCAACGGCGCAGCCTTGAAAGGCCCACCATCCATTGGCTCAACGGACGAATCGCCAGCGAAATCAGCGTGGTGTACACCGCACTGAGCCCCGAGAAGATCAACCCCAACACCGCGAACTGCGCCAGGGAAGAACCGGATTCCGGGTGAATGAATTGCGGCAGGAAGGCCAGGAAGAAAATCGCGGTTTTCGGGTTCAGCACTTCGGCACCCACCGCCTGGAAATACGCCTGGGTCGAGGTCACGGTGGGCAGGTCTTTGCGCGTGGTTGCGCCAGGCTTGGCCATGAAGGCGCGTACGCCCAGGTAGATCAGGTAACAGGCGCCGACGATTTTGACCACGTTAAACGCCACGGCCGAGGTCATCAGGATGGCCGACAGGCCGAGCGCCGCGCACAGCGTATGGATCAGGTCGCCCGAGGCCACCCCCAGCCCGGTGGCAATCCCGACCTTGCGCCCACCCTGGAGGGTGCGAGTGATCACCAGCAGCACGGCTGGGCCGGGAATCAGGAAAAGGCCGATGACCACGGCGACATACGTCAGGATGGGGGCGAGTTCGAACATGCTGTGTTATCTCAATGCCGGATGCGTCCTACAGTAATCCTCATCCCGGGGATTAACGCAATACAGATGAACACCCGCCGGAACCGCCTGGCCTTTTACTTCGCGAACGCGTATGCGCCACCCTGTTCCAGCGCCTTGCGATACGCCGGCCGTTCCTGAAAGCGTTGCACCCACGCCGCCACATTCGGGTAGGCCTGCAGCTTGCCCTGGGCCCGGGCGATTTCGCCGATGAAGCTCATCTGGATATCCGCGCCGGTCAATTCGTCACCCACCAGGTACGGTGTGAGCCCCAGTGCGTTGTCCAGATAACCCAGGTAGTTCGCCACCTCGGATTCGATACGTGGGTGCAATGGCGCACCCGCGTCACCCAGGCGCCCGACGTACAGGTTGAGCATCAGTGGCAGCATGGCCGAACCTTCTGCGAAGTGCAGCCATTGCACGTATTCGTCATAGGTTGCAGTGGCCGGATCCGGTTGCAGGCGGCCGTTACCATGGCGGCGAATCAAGTAGTCGATGATGGCGCCGGACTCGATCACCACGTGGGGACCGTCTTGAATCACCGGTGATTTGCCCAGGGCATTGATCGCCTTGAGTTCAGGGGGCGCGAGGTTGGTTTTCGGGTCGCGCTGGTAGCGCTTGAGCTCGTAGGGCAGGCCGAGTTCTTCGAGCAGCCACAGGATACGTTGCGAACGGGAGTTGTTGAGGTGGTGGACGATGATCATGGTGGCTCCGCTGGGCGAGAATAGAGGCGTATAGGGACAGACCGCGGTGGCGCTGTGGAGTGCCGTGAATTAAATCTGCTTCGATAAAGGCATGAAAGATGGATAATCACGCCGGCAAGCACTGATTACACACCGGATAGAAAACATGAATCGTCAAAAAAAACTACAGCAGCTGTTCAAGGCCAAGGCCAAAAAGGCCAGCGCCAAATTGGCACCGGCCAAAAAGGATAAATACATCAGCAAAGCAGACCGATTGAAGCTGGCTGCCGAGTCCGGTGATGAGCCTGTTGTTACCTCTGAGAGCTGATCCAGAAGGCCTAAGCATTACCTGATAGGGAATCGACGGAAAAACCATGAACACTGCTCAACTCGCGATTCAGCACTACATACTCGCCAAGGACGGCAACCGCCCGCATTTGCTCAGCCGGGCGTTTGTTCCCGAGGCAATCCTGGACATGGTGGTGCGCACCGGGTCCATCTCGTTTCCGCCCCACGTCGAAGGGATGGGCGGCATCGGCGATGTGCTGGTGAGGCGGTTCGGGCAGACCTTTGAAAACGTCTATACGTTTTGCCTGGGGCAGCCACCCGAAGCGGGGGCCAAAACCTATCAGTGCAAATGGCTGGTGGGGATGTCCGACAAAAACTCCGGCGAAGCCCGGGTTGGGTGTGGGGTGTATGAGTGGCAGTTCAATGCCGAAGCGGGGCTGGTCGAAAGGCTGACGATTACCATCGAGCATATGAAGACACTGCCGGCGTCAGACCTGGGGAGCGTGATGAGCTGGGTGTCCGGCCTGAGTTACCCATGGTGCAGCCCGCAAGCCGCCGTGAGCGAGGCTCCCGATATTGACGGGATTGGAGAGGTGCTCCAGTACCTTGCGGCCTTATGACTCGGTGTTGCACCGTAGATCGAAATCCGCCCGTGCCTGTTCAATCTCCTCCAGGTTGTTTGCCGCCCAGACCCACACGCCACAAAAGGCGGCACCCAGCGTAAAGCCGAGGGTTGTCAGGCTGTATTCAACCTTCGGCGGTACGACGGGGTAGACCTTGCGCATCACCAGGCCGTCCCTCTCCATCCCCCGCAAAGTCTGCGTCAGCATCTTCTGGCTGATGCCGCCGACTCGCTCACTCAGGCGCGTGAAGCGCAGCGGCGTCGTCTCGATCAAGGCTTCAAGAATCAGCATGGTCCATTTGTCTGCAACGCGACCTATCAGGTCGGTCACCAGGGGCGCGATCCGTGGGTCCAGATCCTTCGGGGGTGTTTGCCGGGCATAAAACTGGGCGGCGGCAATCTGCTCGTCGGTAAAGCCAGGGTGTTTGTTCATTCGTTGGACACTCTCTTTCAGGTGCGTATAGATCTTTTGGGTGCCTACTTACTTAAGGCCAGTGTATCCCTCAAGCTCCTTGCGTGTGACCCACCATTGGAGAGTTTCGATGAAGATGACCGGACGAACAGTGCTAGTGACGGGAGGTTCGAGTGGTATCGGGCTTGAGCTTGCCCGCCAGCTTGTGGCACGAGGCAATACCGTGATCGTGACGGGCCGCGATCAGCACAGGCTGGACGAGGCGCGGCAACTGCTGCCGAGCCTGCACACGTTTCAAAGCGACGTGCGTGACCCCGCCAGCATCCAAACGCTGTTTGCGGCAGTCACCGGTCAGTTCCCTGGGCTCGATACGCTGGTGAATAACGCGGGCGTGATGCGCAATATCAAGCTGGCCGGAGGGCGGGCGCTGGCGGACGTGACTGAAGAGATCGAGATCAACCTGAACGGCCCGATCCGGATGATCCAGCAGTTTCTTCCCTGGCTGCTCAAGCACCCGCACGGTTTGATTGTTAACGTCTCGTCCGGGCTGGCGTTTGTGCCGTTTCCGGCGGCGCCCGTCTACAGTGCGTCCAAGTCCGCATTGCACGCTTACACCCAGTGCCTGCGGGCACAGCTTCAGCACAGCGCCGTCACCGTGGTGGAGCTTGCCCCACCCGGCACCGAAACACCGCTGCTCAGGGCCGAGTTCGCGGAAGAAATGAAGAACGAAAAAGGCATGGACCCGGTGCTGATGGTGCAGCACTGCATCCGGCAAATCGAAGCCGGCCAACTGGAAATATGCCCGGGGTTGAGCAAGGTGCTGAAGGTAGCCAGCCGGGTTGCGCCTGGCCTGATATTCAAACAGATGACCAAGCTCAGCCGGCTGGCGCCGGTGCGGCCTTCAACATGATCGGACGATTCAATGCGCATCCGCAGTCGGCTGCTTCGGCGGCTGCACCTTGCGCATCAACGGCACCAGCAGCACCGCGACGATGAAGCACACCATGATCATCAGGAATGCGTCCGCATAGGTCAGCGTTTGCGCCTCGCGCCAGGTCAGCGCCCACAGCTGACTCAGCGCGAACTGGCTCGAATCCAGGCTGTTTTGCCCGAGCAACTGGGCATTCCCCGAAAGCTGGTCAAGCCAGACGTTCATCGATTCGTTCCGGATGTTCAGGTGTTCAGCCAGGCGCAGGAAGTGCAGGTTGGTGCGGTCATTGAGCACCGTGGCGCAGGCGGCGATGCCGATGGCGCCGCCGAGGTTGCGCATCAGGTTGAACAGGCCCGAGGCGAGCTTCAGGCGGTCGGGGGCCAGTGCGCCGAGGGTCAGGGTGACCACCGGCGGCACTGCCATTTGTTGAGCAAACCCGCGTATGGCTTGGGGCAGCAGCAGCTCCTTGGCGCCCCAGTCGTGGGTGATGGGGGAGAAGTCCCACATCGACAGGGCGAATAACGACAACCCGAACATCAAAATCCAGCGCAGGTCGAAACGATTGGCCAGCAAGGCGTACACCGGGATCGCCAGCAACTGGAACACCCCCGTGGAAAACACCGCCAGGCCGATATCCAGCGAGCCGTACCCGCGCACCCGCCCGAGAAACAGCGGCGTGAGGTAGATGGTGGCGAAAATGCCGATGCCGGTGATAAATGAAAACAGGCAGCCCAGGGCGAAGTTCCTGTCCCGAAGCGCGCGCAGGTCGACGATCGGCTCCTTGATCTCCAGGCAACGCCAGATAAACAGCCCGCCGCTGATGGCGGCTATCCAGGCCGTGGTCGAGATGGTGCTGTCGCTGAACCAGTTCCAGCGCGGGCCCTCTTCAAGGGTGTATTCCAGGCAGCCGAGAAACACCGCCATCAACGCCATGCCGATATAGTCGGCGCCCTTGAGCAATGACGGGTTGGGGCGGTCGACCTTGACCAGCATCGGCACCGCAAAGGTCACGAAGAGGCCGGGCAGCAGGTTGATGTAGAACAGCCAGTGCCAGGAGGAGATGTCGGTGATCCAACCGCCCACGGCCGGGCCCAATGTGGGCGCCAGGGACGCGATGGCGCCGATGGTGGAGGCGGCGATCACCCGCTGCTTGCCGTTGAAGTACATGAACGCGGTGGTGAACACCAACGGAATCATCGAGCCCCCCAGGAACCCCTGCAAGGCGCGAAACGCGATCATGCTCTGGATGTTCCAGGCCATCGCGCACAGCAGGCTGGTCAAGGTAAACCCGGCCGCCGACGCCGCGAACAGCCAGCGCGTGCTCATCACCCGGGAGAGCCAGCCTGACATGGGGATCACGATGATTTCCGCGATCAGGTAGGCGGTCTGCACCCACGCCGTATCGTCCGCGCCGGCAGACAACCCGCCGCCGATGTCCTTGAGGGAGGCGGAGACGATCTGGATGTCGATCAAGGCGATGAACATGCCCACGCACATGGTGGCGAAGGCCGCGACCTTTTGTGCGGTGCTGAGGGCGGGCAACGGGCTGTTCATAGCTGGGCCTTGAGGGCGCTGGCCTGGTCCTCGAACGCCTCATCGGTGTTGACCTTCGCCATCACCGACAGGCCCGGACGCAGGGCGCCGAAGTCGGCGTCATTGCTGTCGAGGCGCACGCGCACCGGCACTCGCTGCACGATCTTGGTGAAGTTGCCGGTGGCGTTTTCCGGCGGCAGCACACTGAATTGCGCCCCGGTGGCAGGGGCCAGGCTCTCGATGTGCCCGTGGAATTCACGGCCGGGGAGGATGTCGGCGCGGATGCTCACGCTTTGCCCGACCTGCAGGCGCCCCAATTGGTCTTCCTTGAAGTTGGCATCCACCCACAATCCTTTCGCGGGCACCACCGAGATCAGTTGGCTGCCGGCCGCGGCGTAGGCACCGACCCGGGCGCGGCGATTGCCCACGTAACCATCCACCGGCGCCCGCAGCTCGGTATAGCTGATGTTCAATTGCGCCTGGTCGCGTTCGGCCTGCGCCTGTTGCAACGCGGCACGCGCCTGGCCGCGCTGGGTTTCAATCACGTCGATTTGCCGGCGCGCCGCCATCAACCCGGCCTGTGCCCGGGAGTGGTCGGCGCGGGCGGTCTTCCATACGGCGCTGACCCGTTGTGCGCTTTCGACCGATACGGCCTGGCTGCGCACCAGGTTCTGGTAACGCGTTTGATCGTCGCCGGCCCGTTGTGCTTCGGCATCGGTGGCGTCGATCTGCGCCTTGGCCTGGTTGATCACCGCCAGTTGCAGTTGTTCGGTGGCGTCGAGGTTGGCGAGCGAGGCCTGTTGCGCGGCCACGGCGCCGTCGGCCTTGGCCAGGGCCGTGCGGTAGTCGCGCACATCGATGCGCGCCAGCACGTCGCCGGCCCGTACGAACTGGTTGTCCTGCACCGTCACTTCGCTGATATAGCCCGGCACTTTGGCGCTGATCACCGTCACATCCGCCCCGACATAGGCGTCGTCGGTGTCTTCGATAAACCGGCTGACCAGCCACCAGTGGCTGGCGTACCACACGCCGCCCGCCACGGCCAGGGTCAGCAGCCCCAGGCGCAAAACCTGTTTGCGCCGGGATGGTTGGGTGGGTTCGGGCACAGCGCTGACTGGAGCGTCCATGACGAAATGACCTCGTTGAGTATTAGTGGGGGAAGGGGCTGACCAACTGGTCTTTTTCGGCGTAGGCCCGGCCGGTTCGTGCGCGCCACAGGGTCAGCGGTTCGGCATCGGCGCTGACATGTACGCGGTGGCCCGCACGGGTGATGGGTTTGCCGGTGTTGGCATCCATCAACGCCAGCGCCACCGGGCGCCCGGTGGCCTCGTCGGCGAGAAACACCTTGGTCGAGCCCTCGGCATGCCGCGCGCCCCAGGCCATCAGCGTGAGGATGACCTGGCGCAAGTCCCGGCCCGCTTCGGTGAGGTGGTACTCATGGCGCGGCGGGTTGTCCTGGTACGGGCGCCGTTCCAGCAAGCCGCCGGCCACCAACGCATTCAGGCGGCGGGTCAGGGTGTTCGAGGCGATCCCGAGGCTCTGCAGGAACTCGTCGAAACGGCGCAGCCCGTAGAACGCATCACGCAGGATCAACAGGCTCCAACCATCACCGATGTGCTCCAGGGCACGGGCGACCGGGCAGGACATGGGTTGGAAGCTGGCTTTCTTCATGAGGGGCTCCGGGAACTGTTGCTAAATATTACGCAAGTAATATTGCACAGTGGATTTCATAATGAAAGTCACTAGTTGAAATTTTTTGCAGCGATGGATGGCGGCCAGGCAGACGCAAAAAAGCCCCGGGATTCGGGGCTTTTCAGAGGGGAGGGTATAGGGGGGCGTTTAAGCGCGGCTGTCTTTATGCCTGCGCCGGTTCCTGGCAGATACGTGAACCTGCGCGCCGCGAGCGCCAGCCAAGGCCTAGCACCATCAGCAAACCCAGGGCCGCCATGATCGCGCCAGCCAGCGAAATGGCCGGGTAGCCCAGCCCTGCGTTGATCACTGCTCCCCCCAGCGCCGCGCCAATGGCGTTACCGAAGTTGAACGCACCGATGTTCATCGCCGAGGCCAGGTTGGGCGCATCCTTGGCGGCTTCCATCACGCGCATCTGCAGGGGAGGTACCAGCGCAAAGCTGGCGGCGCCCCACAGCAGGATCGACAAGGCGGCGGGCAGCGGCCATTGCATGAGCACAGAGAAGGCCAGCAGCACGGCAATCAGGACCACGAGCGACGTTATCAGGGTGCGGTCCACCGAACGGTCCGCAGACCTGCCGCCCCAGACGTTGCCGAGGGTCAGGCCGATCCCGAACAGCACGAGCATTGCGGTGACGAAGTTGGTCGAGGCGTGGGTGACATCCCGCAGAATCGGCGCGATATAGGTAAACACCGTGAACATGGCGCTGGACCCCACCACGGTCAACGCCAGCGCTGCCAGCACCGGCCCGCGGCCCAGTACGCGGATTTCGGCCATCAGGCTTCCCCCTTTTGGAGCGGGCGTATTCGGTAGCGCCCACCACAGGGCCACCATCACGAACGCCCCCAGCCCGCTGATGCCCCAGAACGCCGTACGCCAGCCGAAGTTCTCGCCGAACCAGGTTGCCAGGGGCACGCCACCGATGGTCGCCAGGGTCAGCCCGAGGAACATCGCGGCGACGGCCCCCGCGCGTTTGTCGGGCGCCACCACACTCGCTGCCACGATGGAGCCGATGCCGAAGAATGCCCCGTGATTCAGCGATGTCACCAACCGGGCGACCATCAGGGTCTGGTAGTCGGTGGCCAGGGCGGACAGCAGATTACCCAGGGTGAAAATGGCCATCAGGCCCACCAGCAGATACCGGCGCGCCACCCTGGCTGTCGCGAGGGTCATGATCGGGGCGCCGATCAGCACGCCCATGGCATAGGCGCTGACCAGCAGCCCGGCGGCGGGAATGGAAACACCGAGGTCGGCGGCGATCCCGGGCAACATGCCCATGGGGGCAAACTCGGTGACCCCGATGCCGAAGGCGCCGATGGACAGTGCTACAAGGGGTGGGTTGATACGCATAAGGTGACTCCTCATCTTTGTATCAAATGCTACAATCACGACTTTTCAGGCGGTAGCCCTCGGCAGGGCACTACAGCTTTGCGTGGAGATCACAAGTGGACATAGGCGGTCGGTCGGGGGAGATGGCGGTGTTCGCCATGGTCGCGGAGCAGGGCAGTCTCTCGGGGGCGGCTCGGGTGCTGGGCCTCACGCCGTCATCCATCAGCCGCATCATCACCCGCATCGAGGGGCGCATAGGCACCCGCCTGCTGCTGCGCACCACCCGGGCGATCACGCTCACCGCCGAAGGCGAAGCGTATTTGCGCGGCGCCCGGCGGATCCTGGCGGACATGGCCGAAGTCGAGGATGCGATCACCGACCAGGGCGCGCCACGGGGGCGGCTGAGGGTCAGCGCGGCGCTCGCACACGGGCGGCTGTCGATCGTGCCGTTGGTTGCCGCGTTCAGCGCGCGCTACCCGGCCATCGTGGTTGAGTTGCGGCTGGAGGATGAGGTGGTGGATATCCTGGGCGGGCAAGCGGACGTTGCAATCCGCTTCGGTCAATTGGCCGACAGCCCCTTGACCGCTCGCCTTATCGGCTCCATCGGCGAGGTGATCGTGGCTTCCCCGGACTACCTGGCGCGTCATGGCACGCCGCGGCTGCCGCAGGATTTGCTCAACCACAACTGCCTGCGTTTCAACTTCCGCCGGGCAGCGCCCGACTGGCCGTTTCGCGTGGACGGGCGCGATTTTTCGCTGCAGGTGTCGGGTACGATCGAGGGTAACAGCGGGGAGGTATTGTCCCAGCTGGCCAAGCTGGGTGCCGGCATCGCACGCATTGGCGCATTCAGCGTGGCAGATGACCTGGCCAGCGGTGATCTGGTGCCGTTGCTTGAAGCGTACAACCCCGGAGACCAGGAGCCGATTCACGCGGTGTTCGTCGGCGGCGCGGCGATGCCTGCGCGGGTCAGGGCATTTGTCGACTTTCTGGTGGAACACCACCCGGCGTGACCGCCACTGACACCACGGGCCGCTCCCCCTGACGCAATCCTCTTGAATGCTTGCCTAATCCTGCGATCTTGCCCACCCCTGCATAGCGCCTTGATGAACCAGGGTCTAAAGTCATTCCCATCGCCCGCTAGACTAGTCAAACCACGCGCGCGCGAACCAGACGGGCCATCGATGCCCAGCGGCGAGGCCCCGTCTTGCCGTCTAAAAATACTAAAAAATGCAACACCAACCGATGATCAGCGGGTGAGCCATGGAATTACGAATTAACCAGCAGACCCACCAAGTCGACGCCGAACCCGACACGCCCCTGCTCTGGGTCATCCGCGACAACCTGGGCATGACCGGCACCAAATACGGCTGCGGCCTGGCGCAATGCGGTGCGTGTTCGGTGCTTGTGGACGGCAATGTCGTGCGTTCCTGCGTCACGCCCGTTTCCGGCGTGGTCGGCCGCGAAATCACCACCATCGAAGCCATCGAGTCCGATGACGTCGGCAAGCGGGTCGTTGCCACCTGGGTCGAATACCAGGTCGCCCAATGCGGCTACTGCCAATCCGGCCAGGTAATGGCGGCCACCGCGCTGCTCAAGCACACGCCCAAGCCCAGTGATGCGCAGATCGAGGCCGCCATGGTCAACCTCTGTCGCTGTGGCACCTATAACGCCATTCATGCCGCCGTGCATGACCTTGCGCAGAAGGGAGAGGCCTGATGAACATTCGCATTGATCCCACTGCGCTGCCCTTGGTCGCGGCGCTGACTGACCCGGTGAACCTGTCCCGCCGTCGCTTCCTGGCCAGTACGGCCGTGGGCGCGCTGGTGATCGGTTTTGGCCTGCCGCTGGGGTCTGGCCGAGTGCAGGCGGCCACCGCCGCGGCCACGGCCGAACGCGGTACGCAGGTGCCGGCCTTCCTGGAGATTCGCCCGGACAACACGATTCGTTTGCTCAGCCCGTTTATCGAAGGCGGCCAGGGCACGTTCACCGCGATGGCGCAGATTGTCGGCGAGGAGTTGGACGCCGACCCGGCCACGTTCCTGGTTGAGTGTGCCCCGCCCGGTGAAGCCTTTGTGGTGATGGAGAACGGCATGCGCATCACCGGCGGCAGTATGTCGGTGCGGATGAGTTACCCCACGATGCGCCGGCTGGGTGCGCTGGCCCGGGCCATGTTGCTGGAGGCCGGGGCGCAGGCGCTGAAGGTACCGGTGAGCGAGCTGTCGACCGAGCCGGGCAAGGTGGTACACGCGGCGTCCGGGCGTTCCCTTGCGTATGGCGAGTTGGCCGGGCGGGCGATGGACCTGCCGGTACCGGATGTGTCCAGTGTGAAGCTGCGCGACCCAAGCCAGTTCCGTTGGATCGGCAAGCCGGTGAAGCGTCTCGATGCGTATGACAAGTCCACCGGAAAGGCGCTGTACAGCATTGATATGAAGGTCGACGGCATGCTCCATGCCGCCGTGCAGCATGCGCCCCGACTCGGCATGACCGTGGGCAGCCTGCGCAACGAAGACCAGGTCAAGGCCATGCCGGGCGTGCATTCGGTGCATCGCCTGCCCGGTGCGGTGGCGGTGGTGGCCGAGCGTTGGTGGCATGCCAAGCGTGCGGTGGAGTCGATTCAGGTCGACTGGCTGGAGCCGACGGCTGATTCCAAGGTGCGCGGGATGCCGAAGGACTTTTCCAGCGACGAGCATTTCAAGCGCCTGGCCGCAGAAACCGGCCCGGCCCGTGATGATGAGAACGAGGGCGACGTGGCCGGCACGCTGGCCAATGCCAAGACCAGGGTCGAAGCCACTTACCACAACCAGTACCTGCACCATGCCCAGTTGGAGCCGCCTTCGGCGCTGGCGCGCTTCAACCCTGACGGTTCGCTGGAGATCTGGCTGCCGAATCAGGCGCAGGACATGTTCCTGGCCGATATCGCCAAGCGCACCGGCCTGGCCCCGGAGCGGATTACCCTGCATTCGCCGTTGTTGGGTGGTTTTTTCGGGCGGCACTTCCTGTATGACTCGGCCAGTCCTTACCCGCAGGCCATCGAGTTGGCCAAGGCGGTGGGGCGCCCGGTGAAGTTAATCTGGAGCCGCGAAGAAGAATTCCTGCGGGATGTGCTGCGCCCGGTCGCAGCGGTGAATTTCCGTGGGGCGCTGGACAGCGACGGCTGGCCGGTGGCGATTGAAGCGGTGAGCGCCACGGAGGGACCGACCGAGGCCCTGGCGGGCAAGCAGGGCGAGAAGCTCGACCCGACGGCCCTTGAGGGACTGTCCGGCAAGTCCTATGCGATTCCCAACAAGCGTATCGCGCAGATCTATGTGAAGGGCCCGGTGATGCTGGGCTACTGGCGTTCGGTGGGCAATTCGCTGAATGACTTTTTCTACGAATCCTTCCTGGATGAACTGGCCGACAAGGGTGGCAAGGACCCGTTCGAGTTGCGCCTGCATCTGTTGCGGGATAACCAGCGGCTGACCACTCTGCTGAAGGCGGTGGGCGAGTTGTCGGGTGGCTGGAAACGTGGGCCGTTTGTTGCCGAGGACGGCAGCAAGCGCGCACGCGGGGTGGCGATGGCGTCACCGTTCGGCACCCAGACGGCGGTGATTGCCGAGGTGTCGATCGAGAACGGCCAGGTCAAGGTGCATGACATCTGGCAGGCAGTCGACCCGGGCAGCATCGTCAACCCGGCGATTGTCGAGGCGCAGGTGAATGGGGCGGTGTCGCTGGGCTTGTCCCAGGTGCTGTTGGAGGAAGCGGTGTATGTGGACGGCTTGCCTCGAGCGCGTAACTACGATTTGTACCCGGTGCTGCCGCCTTCGCGGATGGCCCGGGTGCACGTGCGCGTGATCGAGAGCGGGGAAAAAATGGGCGGTATTGGCGAACCGCCGCTGCCCGCCGTGGCGCCTGCCGTGGCCAACGCCGTCGCGGCGTTGACCGGGCAGCGTGTTCGCAGCATGCCGTTAAGCCGCCACTCCTTCACCTGACCGGGGCCTGAGCACTTATGAACAACCGTCGATTCGCAAGAACCGTTGGCTGGCTGGCGCTGCCGTGCCTGGTCGCCGCAGGCCTGCTGGCCTGGTATGTCACCCGCGAGCCTGTCTCGCCGCTGGGGGCCGAGCCCGTCGCCACGGACCCGGCGCTGGTCGCCCGAGGCGAGTATGTCGCCCGGCTCAGCGACTGTGTGGCGTGCCACAGCGTGCCCAACGGCAAGCCCTTTGCCGGTGGCCTGGAAATGGCCACGCCGCTGGGGGCGATCCACGCCACCAACGTCACGCCAGACCCGGAAACCGGCATTGGCAGCTACAGCCTCGCCGACTTCGACCGCGCGGTGCGCCAGGGTGTCGCGCCGGGTGGGCGCCGCCTGTATCCGGCGATGCCGTATCCGTCCTACGCCAAGCTCAGCGACGATGATGTGCGCGCCCTGTACGCGTTCTTCATGAAGGGCGTGGCGCCGGTGCAGCAGGCCAATATCAAGAGTTCGATCCCGTGGCCATTGAATATGCGGTGGCCGATCGCGCTGTGGAACGGCGTGTTTACCGACAGCAAGCCGTATGTCGCGAAGGCCGGGAAGGATGAACTGTGGAACCGGGGCGCCTACATCGTGCAGGGCCCGGGGCATTGCGGCAGTTGTCACACACCACGGGGCCTGGCCTTCAACGAGAAGGCACTGGATGAAAGTGGCAAGCCGTACCTGGCCGGTGGCTTGCTCGACGGCTGGTACGCACCGAGCCTGCGGGATGATCCCAACACCGGCCTGGGGCGCTGGAGCGAGCCGGAAGTGGTGCAGTTTCTCAAGACCGGTCGCAACAAACATGCGGTGGTTTATGGCTCGATGACCGAGGCGTTCAACAACTCCACGCAGTTCATGAGCGACGATGACCTGGCGGCGATTGCACGCTATCTGCGGTCGTTGCCGGGCGACGAGCAGCGCGACGGTGCGGCCTGGCAGTATCAGGCGGTGTCGGCTGCGCAACGCCTGGATGCGCCGGGTGCGCATACCTATGTGACCCGCTGCGCCTCGTGCCACGGGCTGGAAGGCAAAGGGCAACCGGACTGGATGCCGCCGCTGGCGGGCGCCACCTCCGCACTGGCCAAGGAGGACGCCTCGGCGATCAACATCACCCTCAATGGCTCGCAGCGCGTAGTGGCGGCCAATGTGGCGGACGCTTATCGCATGCCGGCGTTCCGTGAGCAGTTGTCGGACCAGGAGATTGCTGAAGTGCTGACGTTTGTGCGCGGCACCTGGGGCAATCAGGGTGGGGCGGTGGATGCCAAGGCGGTGGGCAAGTTGCGTGAGCACACGGGCCCGGCGAGCAGCAGCCCGATCATTCTGCAAATGCGCTGAGGGAAATGCGCCTTGTGAGGGAGGCGCTTTGTGTAGGAACTGCTTTATGTGGGAGCGGGCTTGCTCGCGAAGGCGGTGGGTCAGTGAAGAACTTGCTGACTGACACACCGCTTTCGCGAGCAAGCCCGCTCCCACATTTTTAGGCGCGTTTCGGCAGCTTCCAGTTGGGTCGGATGAAGTGGCAGGTGTAGCCATTCGGAATCCGCTCCAGGTAATCCTGATGCTCCGGCTCCGCTTCCCAGAACGGCCCCGCCGGTTCAATTTCCGTCACGACACGGCCTGGCCACAACCCCGAGGCATCCACATCCGCTGCGGTGTCTTCAGCGATGTCGCGTTGCTGTTCGCTCAGGTAATAAATCGCCGAACGGTAGCTGGGGCCCAGGTCGTTGCCCTGGCGGTTGGGCGTGCTGGGGTCGTGGATCTGGAAAAAGAACTCGAGGATCTGCCGGTAAGTGATCACCGTCGGGTCGAAGACGATCTCGATGGCTTCGGCATGGTTGCCGTGGTTGCGATACGTGGCATTCGGCACATCGCCGCCGGTGTAGCCGACCCGCGTGTGCAGCACGCCGGGGTAGCGGCGCAGCAGGTCTTGCATGCCCCAGAAGCAGCCGCCGGCGAGCAGGGCGGTTTCGGTCGGGTTGGTCATGGTCTGTGCTTCCCCTTGTTGGATACCTCGCTAGTTATGGGGGCTGGTTGGACGATTCCAAGGTCGAGGGGCGCGCCTTCGATCGGCTTTGTCCGCGTTGCCCGCAGCGCCATCAACAGCGCCAACACGGGTGCCAGGGTAAACAGCGCGAACAGCCAGCGCGCGGCATGGGTGATGCCGCCATTGCCCGCCACTTCATTGATGCCCGCCATGTTCGAGATCACCCCCGCCAGCGCCGCGCCCATGGCCATGGCGAACAGTTGCAGGGTGGTGATCGACGAAGCGGCTGTGTCCTTGTCCTGTTCCGAAGCCACTTGCAGGATGCGCGTCAGCAGGTGCGGCCAACCCAGGCCGATGCCGAACCCCACCAGGAACAGCCCCAGGCAGATAGGGGCCAGCAATGTCCATTCGCCCTGGCTGGCGATGGGCGTAGTGATCGCCAGCATCATCAAGCCCGCCACGATAAACAGCGGCCCCGCGATGATGGCGCGATGTGGACCGCGGCCGGTCCAGCCGGAGCTGATGATTTCCGAGACCGTCCAGCCGGCCGCCATCAGCGCGGCCATGTAACCGGCGATCAGCGGCGACTGGCCATGCAAGTGCTGCAGAAAGTACGGCATGAAGATCTCGCTGCTCATGCCGATCACCAACAGACAGGTGGTCGCATAAAGCGCGCAGAGCGGGGTGCTGAACTTCAATGCATCCCGGGGCAAAAGACGCACGGTGGCGCTGGACTCCTTGCGGATTAACAGCACCACCAGCACGACGCAGGTGGCGATACCCAACAGGTTCCAGCTCGGCAGCGCCGAGACGCTGCCGGCACACACCGCCAGCACCGCGCCCGCCAGCAGCACCAGTTGCGGCACCGGCAAACGGGCGGTGGCGGTCGCCGTGGTGTCGCGCGGGGGCAGGGCGCGGCTGGTGAGTACCATGTACGCCAGGCTCACCGGCACCATCGAGCCGAAGGCCAGGCGCCACGCGTCCATCTCGGCAAACACGCCACCCACCGCCGGCCCGACGAGCGTCGCCACGCCCCACATCCCCGACACCAGTGCCATTGCGCGCGGCCACAGGCGCTCTTCGAACACCAGTTGGATCATCGAGTAACACAGGGCCAGCAAGACCCCGCCGCCCAACCCCTGGATGGAGCGCCCCGCGAGCATCACCGGCATGTTCGGCGCCAGAGCACAGATCAGCACGCCTACCATGAACACCAGTGTGGCCAGCGCATACGCCAGCCGTGGACCGGTGCGTTGCAACAGCTTGGAGGTGAGGGCGGAACCGAGGATCGAGGCCACCACGTACAGTGTGGTGCTCCACGCATAAAGCGCCAGGCCGCCGATTTCGGCCACCACCGACGGCAGGATGGTGGTGGCGATGTAGGTGTTGGTGGCATACAGCGCGATGCCGCCTGAAAGGGCAATGGAGCGCGTGGCGTTCTTGCCGCTAAGCAACTCGCCCCAACTGCTGTCTTGGGTTTGCATCAACGATTCCTTGTAATGCGTTCGCGGTATGGAAGCCGGCGAAGGGCTAAGCGTCAGGCTTGAGGTAATTAACCAAGCAATTGCTTTTAATATTGCGTTGAGGCGAATTATTTTGCAAGGAATGACTTGTCAGGTGGCCGAGTCTCTATGGCAGCCGAGGCGGAGCGTGAGGCGCGCGGTTTCCCACGGCCGGCAGCACTTCACACCATCAGTTTCCGGCTGAACTTGGTTTCCATCACGATATGCGAAGCGGTGTGCGCCACCCCTTTGATCATGTTGATCCTGATGAGCTCGGCATTGAGTTCGCTCAGGGTGGCGGTGGCCAGGTGAATGATGAAATCGGACTCTCCCGAGACCGCGTAAACGGCCTGCACCGCTTCCATCCTGCGCAGCGAGGTCATCACATCGGTGTAGCTCTTGTTGGTGCAGGAGGTCATGGTAAAGCAGGTCACCGTCTGCTGAAGTCGGTCCTGGTCGATGCGCACGCTGTAGCCGGTGATGACGCCGGCCTTTTCCAGGCGGGTAATCCGCTCCTGCACCGCAGAGCGCGAGACCCCGAGCTTGCGGGCCAATGACGCGGTGGGTTCGCGTGCGTTGGCTTGCAGCAGGCCAAGCAATTGCCTGTCCTTGTCGGTGAGGTTAAACAGTGGACCGGGATTCTGCGTATCCATGGACACGTCCTTGACCCTCGCTGGGGTTCAGTTTTTATGAGTCGCCCTGTGTTGCGAGCGCTTTTCCTGAAACATATCCATCATTTTCAGGCCGGCGTAAACCGTTTGTGCGGCCGCCGGGCCCAGGGGGCCGCCATTCCATTCCAGACCGTAGGCATCGAACAGGCGGTAGCGATCGGTTTCGCCGCAGATCGCCTCGGCGATGACGCGTGCGCCGATCGGCGCGGTGTTCATACCATGGCCACCAAATGATGTACACGCCCACAATCCCTGCCCCAGCGGGCCAATGTGCGGCATCTTGTGCCGCGCATAACCCATCAACCCGGACCAGGCCTTGTCGATCCTGATGCCGCGCAATTGCGGATAAACGTCGAGGATATCCTGCGTCAGCAATTGCCCCAGGCGTTTCTCATCCTGCAGGTTGCGCGTGGTAATGCGGCCGCCCCAGAGCAGGCGGTCGCCCTCGACGATGCGGTAATAGTCCGAGGCCCGGCGGTTATCGCCCACGGCATCGGAGGTACAGACCGCCTCGGCCAGGCGATCGCCCAGGTGCTCGGTCAGCACCGCATAGGTCGCGATCGGCAGGAAGGCGCGGCGTAATTTGCCGAACTCAGGCCCCCCATAGCCGCCGCAGCAGTACACCACATGGGCACAATCGACAGTGCCCTGATCGGTGATGACCCGGTGTCGCCCGTTGCGGCTTTCGACGGCGGTCATGGGCGAGCGTTCATGGATTTTGCCACCACTTTGCTCGATCAGTCGGGCCAGGCCGAGGCAATAGTTCAAGGGGTGGAAGTGAAAGCCATGGTTGTCGCGCAGCGCCTGGAAATACCGCTCGGTCTTGAGCTTTTCGCGCACCGCCTGGCGATCAAGATAGTCGAGGTGAAAGTCGAAATCCGCGGCCATTTTGTCCCGCACGCGCTGCAGGTTGTCGCCATCTTCGTAGCGCACCACACTCAGTTTTCCCGGGGTTGGCGTGCAGCCGGGCAACTGATGATGGGCGATCATGCCCCGAACAATCTCGACGCCTTCAAGCGACAGTTTGAACAGCGCGGCGGCCGTCGGTTTGCCGCAGCGTCGCTCGATGGCGGCCAACCCTTCGGACCAGCCCTGGAGCACGAAGCCACCGTTGCGCCCCGACGCTCCCCAGGCCACGCGACCGGCATCCAGCAGCACCACCGACTGCCCGCGGGAGACCAGTTCCCACGCCGTGCTCAGCCCCGCCAGCCCGGCGCCGATCACGCACACATCGGCCCGGGCGTTGCCACACAGCGCCTGGCGTTCAGTCGTGTCGCGCATCGTGGCGGTGTAGTAATTGTTGTTATAGGTGTACATGAAGTCGGTCGTCCTTTTTTCGCGGCGCAGGCATACAGCGCGCCGCGTCGGGGACGGGGCGCCTGTACGGCCTGTGGGGGGGGTTACTGCACCTGGGTGAGGTCGGCGCCGTACCATTTCTCTGACAATTGCTTGAGCGTGCCATCGGCTTTCATGTCGGCGACGATCTTGGTCAGCGCGCTGTTGAACGCCTCATCGCCCTTGTCCACGGCGATGGCCAGGGGTTCGTAGTAGGCGGGTTTGCCTTCCACCCTGACGATGGGGTAGCCATTCTTGACGGCGGCGGCGACGATGGTGGGCAGGGCGGACAGGGTTGCGTTCAGCCGCACCCCGTCTCCCATGCGCAGGTCATCCAGCGGGCCCATGCTGTCGCCGTACGTGCGAACCTCGCCGGGGGTGACTTCGTAAGTGAACGGCGGCACATCGGCGGCGTCGATCTTCAGGCGGCGGTTGATATAGTCCTCCGAAGTCGTACCGGCTTCGACGCCGATGATCTTGCCGTTCAGGTCCGCCACTTTGGTCTCGGCCGCGTCCTTGTGCACCGCGAATACATACGGCGTGTAGTAGTAGATCGCGGGGAAGTCGAGCACCCGGGTGCGCTCGGTGGTAGGCGTCATGGAGCCGACCGACAGGTCCCAGCGGCTCGACCAGCGCCCGGCGGTGATGATCCCGTATTCGGGCGTCACGAAGTCGACTTTGCTGCCCAGGCGTTTGCCGATTTCGCTGGCGACGTCGATATCGAAGCCTTGCAGCTTATTGTCCGGGCCCAGGAACGATTGCGGTGGCCAGTTGGCCGACGTGGCCACCTTGATCACCTTGGTTTCATGGATGCGGTCGAGGGTCGAGCCCGCCCAGGCCGCGCCTGTGAGGCTGGTGAGGGCGGTGGCGACAGCGGCTGCGGTGAAGAAGCGAGTGAACGAGATCATGGGTAAGCCTCCAGTATCTTGAGTGCGGTGCCTGTTGTTTTTATCGGTGACTTCGCAAGGTTCGACGGTGCTGCTCAGTGGCTGAGAATCTGCGACAGGAATTCCCGGGCACGCTCGTGCTGCGGGTTGTCAAAAAACTCGGTGGGTTTGGCTTGCTCGATGATGCAGCCCTGATCCATGAAGATGATTCGGTCGGCCACCCGCCGGGCGAATCCCATCTCGTGGGTGACGCAGACCATGGTGATGCCGTCCTGGGCCAGTTCGCCCATCACGTCCAGCACTTCCTTGACCATCTCGGGGTCAAGGGCCGACGTGGGCTCGTCGAACAGCATGATGCGCGGGCGCATGCACAAGGCCCGGGCAATGGCGACGCGCTGCTGCTGGCCGCCCGAGAGCTGGCTGGGGTATTTGTCGGCCTGGTTCCCGATGCGCACCCGATCCAGGTATTCATAGGCCAGTTCGCGGGCCTGGGGCTCGCTGAGCTTGCTCACCAGACGCGGTCCCACCATGAGGTTCTCCAGCACCGTCATGTGCGGGAACAGGTTGAACTGCTGGAACACCATGCCGACCTGGCGCCGTATGCCCGCCACGCAGGCGGCATCACGGGTCAACTCGGTGCCCTCGATGAACACGTGGCCTTTCTGGAAGTCTTCCAGCAGGTTCAGGCAGCGAATCAACGTGGACTTGCCGGAGCCCGACGGCCCGCAGACCACCACGATTTCACCGCTGGCAATGTGCAGGTCGATGCCCTTGAGCACATAAAAATCGCCATACCATTTATGCATGTCCTGGATCGATATTGCAGGGTATGGAGCAGGGACTATTGAGGGCTGATTCATCGTCATGCTCCTGGTTCAGCGATGGGCGCGGTTGAAGTGCTTTTCCAGGCGGGCCTGGACGGTTTCCAGCACGATCGACAGCAGCCAATACAGCACGGCGGCGGTGATCAGCATTTCCAGGTGCCGGAACTCGGCACGTCCCTGGGTTCGTGCCAGGAACATCAGCTCCCAGACGCCGATCACCGACACCAGCGAACTGTCCTTGAGCATCGAGATGAACTGGTTGCCCGTTGGCGGAATGATCAAGCGCATGGACTGCGGGAGAATCACCCGGGTCATCGTCTGGAACGGGTTCAGGCCAATCGCCCGCGAGGCTTCCCACTGGCCCCGCGAGATGCTGCTGATACCGGCGCGGAAGATCTCCGTCATGTAGGCGCCATAACACAGCGAGAGCGCCAGGATCCCGGCTGGAACCGCCCCGACGACATAGCCGAGCTGGGGAATGCCCAGGTAAATCAGATAGATCTGGATCAGCAGCGGAACGCCGCGGAAAAACGAGGTGTAGAAGCTCGCAATCGCAATCGCGAAGCCGTTGGAAGACAAGCGCGCGGTGGCGCCCAGCAGCGCCAGGACGAACGCAATCGCAATCGAAATCGCCGACACGTAGACGGTCGTGAACACCCCCTGGGTGATCATGAAGCCGATTTTGGTCGCGATGAAACTGTAGGAAAGGTTGAAGGTGTCGAAGAACAACAGGAACAGCACCAGCAACTCGCACCAGACCGTGATGATCTGCGCGCGCAAGGGAAAGCGGCCAAGGATGAACAGGTTCAGCACCACCGTCAGGGTGAACGTGCCGCCCACTGCAATATCTCGTGCCAGTGGTGCCTTCAGGTCGAGAACGATGGGGCCCATCAAGTGGGAGAGGCGGCCTTCACCGACGCCGCAGGCGAGCGTGATGATGAAAATCACCACGGCCACCGCGCCCATGAATACCGCGCTGTCCGTCATGCGGGTCTTGACGATATGGTCTCTGTACATGGCTTACACGCCCCGGGGTGAGCCCCTTTATTGTTGTAAGCCCATTATGGGTTGACGAAATGCCGGGCGGCACCCTACGGATTGTTGGGATTTGCGGTTTTTATGAGCGTATGAGGGGAGGGGAGCCGTACATATGCCGGACGGAGTCATCAGGCTTTCGCCAGCAATCATTTCGCGCAAGACTCATGGGCATTCATCGCCCCAAGGTAGCCACCATGATTTCCCATGTGTTTTTAGGTACAGGTGATTTTGATCGGGCTTTTGCTTTCTATTCGAAGGTGATGGCTGAGTTGGGCCTCAGATTGAAATTTTGCGATGCGGATAAACCGTGGGCCGGTTGGGTGGCTGAAACCGAACCTCGCCCGATCTTCGTCATTGGGGCGCCATTTGATGGCAAACCGAGTGCACCTGGGAATGGGCAGATGGTGGGGCTACTTGCACCCAGTCGGGAAGCGGTTAGAAGAAGTTATACAGCGGCGTTGGCGCTCGGCGGGATATGTGAAGGAGAGCCTGGATTAAGGCCTCACTACCACCCCGATTATTACGGCGCGTATTTTCGAGATACTGATGGCAACAAGCTGTGCGTGTGCTGCCATGATCCACAAGCAAATTACCCTCGGTGAGGGTGAGTTGAACGAGTAAAAGCTGAGGCTGGGAACGCTGAACAGGGCTGAGGGCGTTGGGGCGGGTTTGGAACTGGGATTGAGGTAGTGATCCATGGCGCGCTGGGCGGCCTGGTGGAGTTTTGGATCGGAAGTTCCCGTAGGATTAGGGGTAACCTTGAACATTGTCTGGATGCTCCATTTTGGTCCCCGCCTTATCGCTACTAAACGAAAGGTGGCAGCTGTGTGCAGGTTAGTAGAGCGGATATTCCAGACAAAACCGGCGCGCCCGAGGGCGCCCTGCACACAGCCACCATTAAACACAGACAAAGACGTCTGACAGATGATGCTTATGCACATTGCCTAGAATACTTCGGGCTACTAAACCCGATCACTGAGGTTTCAGCGACCGAGCAACCTTAGAGCCCCATCCCCAAGCGCACAAGCCGGCGGATTCTGACGCAACTGTAGGCAATGGAGCAAGGCACCTCACGGCTTGCTATAGGCCATGTACTCATTCTGCAAGACAATATGGTCGGCCACGTACTTCGCATCATGCCAAACCCCGTAGATAAACGAAGACGCGCGGTTCACCAGGTTCGGCAAACCCAAAAAGTAAATCCCGCTTTCCGCCGAAATCCCGCGCTTATGGAAAGGCTCACCTTTCTCGTCGAACGCATTCACTTTCAACCAACTGAAATCAAAACTGAAACCCGTGGCCCACAGAATCGTGGTCACACCGGCCTCAGCCAAATCCAGGCTCAGGATCGGATTCACCAGGCACTCCGGGTCAGCCAACAATTCCCACGCCTCAGGCTCCGGCGCAAACGGCAGGCCGTTCTGCTCGATATAGGCGTCGGCATCCCGCAGTACATCAAAGTAGGCACGGTCACCTTCAGCCACGTTAGCCGCCAGGCCGGGCTCAAACTCCATCACGCCTTCATTCCACGACCGAGTAACACCCACCAGCGTAATGCCCATGTGCGCCAGGCGGCGGAAGTCGACGGTCTTGCCGCCTTCATAGCCACTGACGGCAAACGCCACATGCTTCTTCTTCGGCTGGATTTTGACCTCGTCCCACAAGCCCAGCGCGCCCAGCCACCAGCAGTAATCACGGCCACGATACGAGCGAGGAGGGCGATAGTGTTCGCCCACCGAGAGGTACACGGTCTTGCCGGCCTTTTGCAGTTCCTCGGCAATTTGTGAACCCGATGCGCCAGCGCCCACCACCAACACAGCACCCTCGGCCAACTGGCCGGGATTCTTGTAGGCCGAGGAGTGCAGCTGTTGAACCGTGGCGTGTGCGGGCACCAGATTCGGAATGGACGGACGTTGAAACGGGCCTGTCGCCGCAACAACGTTGGTGGCTTCGATCACACCCGCCGAGGTGGTCACCTTGAACCCGGGGCGACCCACGTGGCGTTCCACTTGCTGCACTTCAACCCCGGTGCGCACCGGAGCCTTCAGCATGTTCACGTACTCTTCAAAGTAGGCCGCCATGCGCTCTTTCGGCGGGAAGCTCTCGGGGGAAATGCCTTCGAATTTCATGCCGGGAAAACGGTCGTGCCAGGCCGGGCCGTTGGCGACCAGCGAGTCCCAGCGCTCGGACCGCCAGCGCTCGGCGATGCGGTTACGCTCCAGCACGATGTGCGGCACGCCCATGAGTGACAGATGCTCGCTCATGGCGACCCCCGCCTGGCCTGCGCCCACCACCAGGGTGTTGATCTTTTCAACTGACATGTGAGCTTCCTAAAGATAAGCGACCATCGACCGGTATCAGTGTGATCAAGCAACCGCCAGCCGGAAATTATGCTTTTTGAACGTAGAGGTTAGGCAAAACCAAAGCCCTTCAATCGGCCTCCAGCAGCTCGGCCACCGCCGTCAGGGCCAGGCGGTAGCCCAGCGCGCCGAGGCCTGCGATCACGCCGGTGGCGGCTTTGGACACATAGGAGTGATGACGGAAAGCCTCGCGCTTCCAGATGTTGCTCATGTGCGCTTCGATGATCGGGCCGTCGAACGCCAGCAGCGCATCGAGAATCGGCACCGAGCTGTAGGTCAGGCCGGCGGCGTTGATGATCACCGCGTCGGCGTTGAGCCGGGCCTCCTGAATCCAGTCCACCAGCACCCCTTCATGGTTGCTCTGGCGAAAATCCAGGGTCAGGCCCAGTTCGATAGCGTGGCGCTGGCAGCACGCTTCGATGCTGGCGAAGCTTTCGCTGCCGTAGGTGCCGTTCTTGTCCAGACCGTACAGGTTGGCGTTGGGGCCGTTGAGGAAATACACAGTGCGGGGCATGGCAAGCTCCAGGTGGCTCATGGTTGCTGGTTGGGGTTCCAGTCATCCGGCACCACCGCAATCACATCGATCTCCATCAACCACTCCGGCTGGCCCAGACCCGAAATCACCAGGCCGGTGGAGATCGGGAACACGCCCTTGAGCCATTTGCCGACCTCCTGGTACACCGGTTCGCGGTAGCGCGGGTCGATCAGGTAGGTGGTGGTCTTCACGATGTGCGACAAATCGGAACCGGCTTCCTCCAGCAGTTGCTTGACGTTTTTCATTGCCTGTTCGGCTTGCGCGCGCGGGTCGCCGAGGCCGATCAGGTTGCCGTCGAAGTCCGTGCCGATCTGGCCACGTACATAAATGGTATTGCCGGCGCGCACGGCCTGGCACAGGTCGTTGTCCAGCGCCTGGTTGGGGTAGGTCTGCTTGGTGTTGAACATGCGGATACGGGTATGGGTGGGCATTGCTGGCAACTCATGAGGCGCGGAATAAATCCAGCTTCACATTGGCCTCGCCCGCGCGAAACCAGCATTTGCGCGAGGTAATGCTTAGGCAAAACCGAAGCGCCATCCGCCGGCGTCAGCGTCGGGCTAAAACAGCAATCGGCATGAACCATGCAACGCTGTGTTTGAGGCAGGCGGCGCCGGCTTGGCGTCAGCTTATTGATGATGTGGAGGCGTGATGCTCAGTCGTATTACCCAGCGCCAACTGGAATATTTCGTGGCTTCCGGTGAGGCAGGCAGCATCAGTGCGGCGTCTGAGCGCATTCATGTGTCGTCGCCGTCTATCTCGGCTGCGATCACCCACATGGAGGCCGAGTTGGGCATCCAGCTGTTTGTGCGGCATCACGCCCAGGGCATTTCCCTCACGGCAGTGGGGCGCCAGGTGATGCAGGAGGCCAAGCTGATCCTGGAGCAGATGACCAACCTCTACACCATCGCTTCCGAGTCGCTGAACACCGTGCGCGGACCGCTGCGGGTGGGTTGCCTGGAGTGGCTGGCGCCGATGATCACCCCTGAGCTGGTGTTTGGTTTTGGCCGCGCGTTTCCAGGTGTACGCCTCACGCAAGTGGAGGGCAACCACGAGGAAATGCTGGAAAAACTGCGCAGCGCCGAGATCGATATCGCCCTGACCTACGACCTGGTGACCAGTGACGACATCGACTTCCAGCCGCTGGCGCAATTACCGCCGTATGTGATGGTGGGTGAGTACCACCCGCTCGCAAGCCTGTCGGCGGTGAGCATGCTCGACCTTGAGGATTACCCGGTGGTGCTGCTGGACACGCCCTGGAGTCGGGAATATTTCCTCAGCTTCTTTATGCAGGCCGGTACCACACCGAACATCATCATGCGCTCCAGCAACCTTGAAACCGTGCGCTCGATGGTTGCCAATGGCATCGGCTATTCCTTCGCGAATGCCCGGCCCAAAGCCAATCTTTCCCAGGACGGCAAGCGCTTGATCCGCCTGCGCTTGTCCGGCCCGCACCGGCCCATGCAGCTGGGCTATGCCACGGCGAGCAATACCCAATTGTCCCGCGTGGTGTCGGCGTTTGCCGAGCGTTGCCGCATGTTCGTTTCAGACCAGTACATCCCGGGCATGGCGGCCCCGAGCTTTTTTGATGCCCATGCGGTGCGCACCCTGAACGGCGCGGGCTGAGCCGCGTGCTTTCCTGCTTTTCTGTGGGAGCTGGCTTGCCTGCGATGCAGGCACCTCGGTCTTCCAGGTACACCGGGGCGATGCTATCGCAGGCAAGCCAGCTCCCACAGGGGATCGCGTTTGCTTCGCACCAAGATGTGGCGCTGATTGCCTGATGGGCGAGGTGTCGCCCCATTAAGAGACAGGCTGTTTTACCAGTCCAGTCGTCACCCAGGGAACGGTGACGCTGCGTAGGTTCTCCCTACCCAATAGGCCGGCTTTTACGAATTGACCCCAAGGGCCTCTCCCCACGAATCTCAATCCATCGGTGCAGATCAGGGTTCGACCTTCACGTTGAGCATTCGGTGGGCATTTTCATTTTTTTTGTCGAGCACAGTGACGATGACTTTCAACTGGAATTACATGTTTGGTTTGCTGGCCGATGCCGAGTTCTGGCGGGCGACATGGACGGTCATCCAGCTCAGTTCGTTGACATGGGTCCTGAGTATCGCGCTGGGCTTCCTGCTGGCCCTGGCCAAGCAGTCAAAGCACGCGCTGATTAGCCTGCCGGCGCGTGGCTATATCTGGTTGTTCCGCAGCCTGCCGCTGCTGGTGCTGCTGATCTTCATCTACAACCTGCCACAGGCGATTCCCGCCACGTCGGTGATTCTGGCGGACCCGTTCTGGGCCGGCCTGCTGGCGCTGGTGATCTGCGAAACCGCCTATGTCGCTGAGATTCACCGGGGCGGCCTGCTGTCGATTCCCAAAGGTCAGAGCGAGGCCGCCCGGGCACTGGGGCTGAAGTTTTTCGGGATCCAGTGGCGGGTGGTGATCCCGCAGGCATTGCGGGTGGCGCTGCCGTCGCTGGCCAACGAATACATCTCCATCGTCAAGCTGACCTCGTTGGTGTCGGTGATTTCGCTGACCGAGATCCTGATGGTCGGCCAGCGCCTGTATTCGCAGAATTTCCTGGTGATCGAGACGATGGCGGCGGTGGCTTTTTTCTACGTGTTCATCGTCACGGTGTTCGACTTCCTGCTCAAACGGCTCGAGCGTTTTCTCGACGTCAATCAACGCAACGTGTCCCGGGTACCTGATGCCGAGGTGCTGGCGCTGGCGACCCGACAGCACGTCGCCCTGCAACGCCCTGTCAGTACCGAAGGCCCGGCGCTGCAGGCCAGCCTGCTGCACAAGGCCTACAACGATGTAGAGGTACTGGGCTCGGTCAACCTGCAGATCCAGCCCGGCGAAGTAGTGTCGGTGATCGGGCCTTCGGGCTCCGGAAAAACCACCCTGATTCGCCTGCTCAACGGTCTTGAGCAACTGGACAACGGCGAGATCCAGATCAACGGCCAACCCTTTATTCACCTGAACAAAGTCGGCGCGCAGAAGCCGCAGTATGTCGAGCACGCCGAGCATCGCCTGAACATCGGCATGGTGTTCCAGAGCTTCAATCTATTCCCGCATCTGAGCGTGCTCGACAACTTGCTGATGGCGCCGAAGTACCACCACCTCGGCAAGCTGGATGAGCTGAAGCAACAAGCCTACGCGCTGCTGCACAAGGTCGGCATGCTCGATCACGCCTGGAAGTACCCGCATCAGCTTTCCGGTGGCCAACAGCAGCGCGTGGCCATCGCCCGCGCCCTGATGATGCGCCCGCAAATCATGCTGTTTGACGAGCCCACCTCGGCCCTGGACCCGGAAAAAGTCAACGAAGTCCTGCAGGTCATCGAGGCCCTGGCCCAGGAAGGCATCACCATGGTGATCGTCACCCATGAGATGAATTTCGCGTTCAAGGTCTCCGACCGGATCGTGTTCATGGAGAGAGGCCGTGTGGTGTGCGACGACACGCCGCAGGCGCTGCGCAGCGGCGAAAACCCACGTGTGGAGGCGTTCCTCAAGGACGTCTCGCTGGCGTAACCCCTTTAACGTTCGAGCGACAAGAGAGCCACAACATGATCGAGCAAGCGCAAATTGAACAGTTTCACCGGGACGGTTTTCTGGTGGTGCAAGACGTGCTGTCGGCTGAAGAAGTCGCCGCGTTGCAGCACGACTTCGACCAGTGGGTAGAAGACAGCCGCAGCCACGAACAGGGCTGGGGTGAAACGGCAGATGGCCGTGCGCGTTTCGACCTGGAAGGCGACCATCGCCCGGATCATCCCTCGCTGCGCCGAGTGAGTTCGCCCACCGAAATTTCGCCGGCATACCAGCGTGTGGCGTTGCATTCGCGGATGGCAGCGATCTCCGCGCAACTGATCGGGGGCGGCGGCACGCGTTTTCATCACAGCAAGATCAACTCGAAACTGCCCCACACCGCCACGCAGGTGAAGTGGCACCAGGACTTCCTGTTCACGCCCCACAGCAATGACGACATCGTCACGGCCTTGCTGATGGTCAGTGAAGTCACACCGCAGAATGGCCCGTTGAATGTGATTCCCGGCAGCCACAAAGGCCCGTTGTGGTCCCACTGGCACGACCAGCGTTTCACCGGTTCGGTGGACGACACGGTGGTCGACGACCTGTGCCACGACCCGGTCGCCTGTTATGGCCCGGCCGGTTCCGTGTGCTTCATGCACACCCGTCTTTTGCACGCTTCAAGCCCTAACGAGACCGAACTGCCGCGCACCCTGTTCATCAGCGTCTACGCCGCTGAAGACGCGCTTCCATTCGGCGAAAACCCGCTGCCCAGCGCGCACGCCGGCCTGATAGTGGCCGGTGAAGAAAGTGGGCTGGTGCGTTCCACGGAAAACCACCTGCGCTTGCCGCAGAAGCCCCGTGGCGCCTCTTTCTTTGTGCAACAGGCCGGCCAGGATTCAGTCACTGCCTAACCTTCTTCTCACCTTGCAGGGTATTACCATGACAGCGTTTCAGATGATTGCTCGCCCTATTGCCGTGTGCCTGCTGGGCGCTGCGGTTGCAATGACGTCGTTGGCGGCTTCGGCTTTCCAGAAAGACGGGAAAATCGTCGCAGGTTCCGATGTGACCTTCTTTCCCTATGAATACATGGATAACAACAAGCCCGCCGGCTTTGATATCGAATTCATGGATGGCCTGGCCAAGACCATGGGGCGCACCGTCGAGACCCTCGACACGCGCTTTCCCAACCTGATCACCGGCCTGCAGGCGGGGCGATTCGACGTGACCAACTCTTCGATGTACATCACCGCCGAACGGGTGAAAGTCATCGATATGATTCCCTACCTGAAAAGCGGTGAGTCGATCCTGACGCTCAAGGGCAGCGACTTCCAGCCCAAGACCCCTGAAGAGTTCTGCGGCCACAAGATCGGCTCGATGGGCGCCACCTCCTGGCTGGCGCAGATGCACAAGCTGTCGGATGAGTACTGTGTGAAGAAAGGGCTGAAGCCGATCGCGATCGGCGAGTACAGTACCGACCCGCAAACCACCCAGGCCTTGCTGGCTCATGCTGTTGAAGCGCAGATCACCGATGCGGCCGTGGCCCGTGGCGCAGTGGAAAAACTCGGCGGGCGCGTGGTGATTTCTTCCGATACCTTGATCTACCCGGTGTTGAACGGCTTTGGTGTGAAGAAGGGCAATGACGAGGTCAAGAACGCCTTGATCGAAGGCATCAAGAAGTTCAGCGCCACCCCTGAATACGCCGCCTTGCTCAAGAAATACAACTTCCAGGCGCCTACCGATGCCGACATCGCCGAGCTGATGCCGAAGTCCTGACCGGAAACTGTTCACTTAAGGAACACGCCATACCTGTGACGAGCGAGCTTGCTCACTACAGATTATGGGGTACTTGTCCTGCGGAGAAAGCTACATGGCGTTATCACTTGAAGAGCAAACCCGCATCGACCTGGCGGCAACTTTCCGCATCGTTGCGCACCTTGGCATGCATGAGGCAGTGGCCAACCATTTCAGCGCGGCGGTGTCGGCCGACGGCAAACAGTTCCTGCTCAACCCGAAGTGGAAGCACTTCTCGCGTATCCGCGCCAGTGACATGCTGCTGTTGAATGCCGACGACGCCGGCGGTGCCGATCATCCGGAGGTAGACGCTACCGCCTGGTCGATCCACGGGCAGATTCACCGGCTGTTGCCGCAAACCCGCGCCGTGCTGCACCTGCACCCGGTGTACACCACGGCGGTAGCCTGCCTGGCCAAGCCGCATATCCCTGCGATCGACCAGAACACCGCGCGCTATTTCAATCGCGTGGCGGTGGACGAGCTGTACGGTGGCATGGCCGACACCGAGGCCGAGGGCGAGCGCCTCGCCGGTTTGCTGGATGGCAAGAGCCGCTTGTTGATGGGCAACCATGGGGTGATGGTCACAGCCACCTCCATCGGCGAGGCATTCGATGATATCTGGACCCTGGAGCGCGCCTGCCAGATCCTCGTCACGGCGTGGTCCACCGGCCAGCCGCTGCGGATACTGTCTGACGAAGTGGCTGAAAAGACCGCGCGGGGATGGGAAGGCATCACGGATTTCTCGCAACGGCATTTTGAAGAAATGAAGCAGTTGATGATCGACGCCGACCCTTCGTTGCTCGACTGATTTCACCCCTCACAGGCAGGAACCCCCATGACCTTTTCGGTTGTCGCCCGCTGTGCCGAAACCGGCCAGTTGGGTATCGCTATCAGCTCGTCGAGCATTGCCGTGGGCGCCCGTTGCCCGTGGCTGCGCCCCGGCGTGGGCGCGGTGGCGTCGCAGAACATCACGTTGCCGGCCCTCGGCCCGCAAACCCTGGACCTTTTGGCCCAGGGCATGGCCCCGAGCGAGGCGCTGGCCACCGCGCTCACCCCGCAGAGCCGTAGCGAATATCGCCAGGTGACAGTGATCGATAGCACTGGCCGAACCGCACACTTCAGCGGCGCGCAGACCCTGGGCATCCACCACGCGGTCAGCGGCGAGCAATGCGTGGCGGCAGGGAACATGCTGGCGAATACCGGTGTGATCGAAGCCATGGTGCGCGCCTTCGAAGATACGCCCGGGCATCTCGCCGACCGGTTGCTCGCCTCCATGCAGGCGGGGGCGGCGGGAGGCGGCGAGGCGGGGCCAGTACATTCTGCCGCGCTGGTGGTGGTCGGTGACCACCTGTGGCCCATCGTCAACCTGCGGGTGGACTGGGCCGACGTGGATCCGATCGGCACCCTGGACCAACTCTGGCAGGCCTATCGCGGGCAAATGCAGGACTATATCGACCGCGCCATCAACCCGCAAAGCGCCCCTGGCTACGCGGTGCCGGGAGATGACCGATGAGCCGCAGCCGTGACCTGCTGGCGCACCTGGTCAGCTTTGACACCACCAGCCGCGAATCCAACCTCGCCCTGATCGACTTCGTGCGCAACTACTTGCAGCACCATGGCGTGAGCTGTGAATTGTTGTTCAACGAGCAAAAGAGCAAAGCCAATCTGTTGGCCACCATAGGTCCGGCGGAGGTGCCCGGTATCGTGCTTTCGGGCCATACCGACGTCGTACCTGTAGACGGTCAGTGCTGGAGCGTTGCGCCGTTTGAACTGACCGAGAAGGATGGCAAGCTGTACGGGCGTGGCACCGCCGACATGAAGGGCTACCTCGCCTGCGTGCTGGCCAGCGTACCGGCGCTGGTGCAGGCACCGCTGCGCATGCCGGTGCATATCGCGCTGTCTTACGATGAAGAGGTGGGCTGCCTGGGCGTGGGATCGCTGATCGAAGCGTTCCATGCAAAAACCGTCAAGCCGTTACTGTGCGTGATCGGCGAACCGACCGAACTCAAGCCGGTGCTGGGCCACAAGGGCAAGCTGGCGATGCGTTGCGAGGTACATGGCGCGGCGTGCCATTCGGCGTATGCGCCGTCGGGTGTGAACGCCATCGAATATGCCGCGCTGTTGATCATCGAACTGGGCCGGCTCGGTGAAGAACTCAAGGCGCCGCAACATCACGACGGGAGTTTTGATCCGCCGTTCTCCACCGTGCAAACCGGCATGATTGCCGGTGGCAACGCCCTGAATATCGTCCCGCAAAACTGCAGCTTCGACTTCGAAGTGCGCTCACTGCCCGCACAGAATCTCTGGCACGTCGCGGACCAACTGCGGGGTTACGCCGAGCACACCTTATTGCCCGCGATGCAGGCGGTGAGCGGGCAGTGTGCAATCCACTTCAGTGAGCTGTCGAGTTACCCAGGGTTGTCGACATCAGCGCAGAGCCAGGCGGCTGAATGGGTTGCCGACTTCTGTGGCTCTCAGGCATACGGCACAGTGGCGTTCGGCAGCGAAGGCGGGCTGTTTGATCAGGCGGGCATTCCCACCGTGGTATGTGGACCGGGCAGCATGGACCAGGGGCACAAGCCTGACGAGTTCATCAGCGTTGCGCAGCTTGAGGCCTGTGACCGGATGCTGGAGAAAGTGTTGGTGTTTGCCAGTCGGCAATCCTGATTCAGCAAGCACCCATCCTGTGGCGAAGGAACTTGTTCCCGTTGGGCTTCGAAGCAGCCCTAAACCCTGCAATCGATATCGACCTGACGGACTACCAGTGCCTGTTTTGGGGCCGCTTCGCAGCCCAGCGGGAGCAAGCTCCCTCGCCACAGGTTGTCGGCCGCCCTCACGCTTGCGGTATTGGTCAGACGGTTACCGTTCTGCCACCTGCGCTGAGTGCTTTCGCCCCATTTTCGCGCACGGTACAGCGTGTTTTGCACGACGTCCCGCCTATCCAGCGGGCCCGACAACAGCGGTCCGTTTCTTGCTAGAGCCAGCTTAATCAATGACATGGCATTTTGCCGTCAATCATTTCAAAGCTTGATTCGCCGCACAGGCGAGTGGTTCTAGGAGTAGTCGGACATGCAAAGTGTGTTGTCGCCAGGTATCCGCCTGCTCGGACGTTTTGGATTCGCGCGCAAGTTCCAGATCCTTTTTTTCCTGTTCATGCTGCCCCTGGCGGGCAGCCTGTGGATGATCGCGCAGGAGTACCGCACCAAGCTGACGGTGATTTCCAATGAGCAATCCGGGGTGCGCGAACTGCTGGCGCTGGATGCCCTGGACGCCCAACTGACCGCCCAGCGCAACCTGGCGGCGCGCTGGAAAGCCGCCGACATCCTCCACGACCAGACACCCGCGGCCAAGGCGGCCATGACTGCGGTCGATACCAATTTCCCGCTGATCCTGCAAAGCGTGCTGGCCCTGGGCGAGGCCCTCAAAGCCCAGAACGCCCGCCCGGATACCCTTGCACGTTTTGAGGCATTGCAAGCCTCGGTCACGGGCATGGATTCCCAATCCCTGCGCACCGTGGGCTGGTGGCCGGATGGTTATGACCGCTTCACGTCTGCGCTGAGCGCGATGCAAACCCTGCGCGAACAGATCACCATGGACACCGGGTTGATCCTCGATCCGTGGCTTGAAACCTATTTGCTGATGCAGATTTCCACCCAGCAAACCCCCGACCTGATCGAGCGTATCGGGCGTATGGCGAGCGTCGGGCAGTCATCCATCGCATCGGGGCAGTTCACCCTGCAAAGCCGTTTGCAGATGCGTGATTTGCGCGGTCGCATCGGCGATGCAAGGGACCAGTTGGTCAAGGCCGCCGCATCCCTCAAGGCCAAGCAATACCCGGGGCTGCAAACCTGGATCGCGCAATACGACGACAGCTTGCAACTGCTGGACAACGAGCTGAAGACCCTGGACGAAGGCGTGTTCGGCGGCACCATCAAGCTCGATACCACCGGCTTCGAACGCAGTGTGGATGGCATGCTCGGTACCCTCGGCGCGTTGCGTAAACAGTCGCTGACCTCGCTGGACGCGCGCCTGGGTTACTACCGCGACAGCTCGCTCAAGCAATTCATCCCGGTGGCGGTGACGTTCAGCGTGCTGGCGCTGGCAGCCCTGTACCTGTTCGTGTGCTTGCAGGCATCGATTCGCCGCAGTGCCAGCGGCATCACCACCCTGGCCGAATCCCTGCGTGACGGTAATCTGTGCGTTGAAGTGGCGGTGGAAGGGCGCGATGAACTGGCGGCCATCAGCACGGCGCTCAACGTGGCGGTGGTGCAGTTGCGCACCAGCCTGCTGGGGGTCAATCACGAGACGCAGCAGTTGGGCTCTGCGGTGCTGACACTCAATTCGCAATCGGGCAGCACGCTGACCGAAGTGGAAGACCAGCAACAGCAGATCAGCCAGATTGCAGCGGCCGCCACACAGTTGGCCGCGACCTCCATGGGCGTCGCCAAGAGCTGCGAGCAGGCCTCCGGCAGCGCGCAGAAAACCCGGCAGATTGCCGAGGACAGCAGCCGCGACAGCCAGCGCACCACCGCGAGTATCCAGCAACTCAACCAGCGCTTGACCGACACCTCCGATGCATTGGAGCGCGTCAGCCAGCAGGGCCAGCAGATCCAGTCGGTGGTTGACACCATTCGGGGTATCGCCGAGCAGACCAACCTGCTGGCGCTGAACGCTGCCATCGAGGCTGCGCGGGCCGGTGAACAGGGCCGGGGTTTTGCGGTGGTGGCCGATGAGGTGCGCAGCCTCTCGCAACGGACCCAGGCTTCCACGGCGCAGATCGCCGGCACGGTGGACAGTTTGCGCGCGACGGTGAGCCAGGCGGTCACCCTGATGGGCGTGGCCTGTGAGCAGGCGGTGACCGATGCCGAGTCCGTCACGGGCCTGGGCCATCGCCTGGGGGAGATCGCCAGCGCGGTGCAGAGTGTTACTGACACCCTGGCGCAGATCGCCACGGCGGTTGAGGAACAGGCAGCGACGGCGGATGAAGTGAGCGGCAATATCCAGCAGGTTGACCAGGCCGCCGGGCGCTTGCTCGACGGCGCGCGGGCGGTGAATCAGGCGGCGGATAGGTTGAGCAAGGGCAGCCGGGCGTTGAGCGACAACACGGCGCGGTTCCAGCTGGGTTGAGGGCGGCCTACAGCGCAATGGATAGATGTTCTATCATGAGCATCTATTCATAAACGGTGAAGCAATGCCATGAGAGACCTGCCACCCACCTCGACATTGCGCGCCTTTGAGGTTGCCACACGCCACGCAACCTTCACTTCGGCTTCAGAAGAGTTGCATGTCACCCAGAGTGCCGTCAGCCATCAGCTCAAGCACCTTGAAGAGCTCTGGGGATTGCAGTTGTTCCAGCGGGGCAAGTCACTCAGCCTGACGCCTGCCGGAGCAGCCCTTGCGCCGATCGTGCGCGAGTTTTTCATGAACCTTGAGGCGACACTCGCGGACCTGCGCGAGCAAAAGGGCAGGGTCCGGCTCAAGGTCAGTACCACCTATTCCTTCGCGCTGAAATGGCTGCTGCCCCGATTGCCGAGCCTGGCCCAACGGCACCCTGAAATATTGGTCACCCTGGACTCCAGCGACAAGATCATCAACTTCTCCAGTGCGGAGGCTGATGTTGCGATCCGCCTGGGCAACGGGAATTACCCGGCGCTGTATTCGGAGTTCCTGTTCCGCGAGCAGATTTTTCCGGTGGCCAGTCCCGATCTGTTGAAACGCTTTGGCCGGCCAAACACCCCGGCCGAATTGCTGCGCTATCCCTTGCTGATGCGCGACGGCGCCGACCTGGTGCCGAAGTGGGAAGTATGGTTCCAGCACGTCGGGCTCGCGATTGCGCCGCTCAAGGAAAGTGTCAGGTTTGCGGATACCAACATGACGATAGAGGCGGCCTTGCTCGGCCAGGGCATTGCATTGGCGCGCAGTGGGCATGTGGAGTCAGAGCTGAGCGATGGCAGCCTGGTGAGGCTGTTCGATGTGCCGTTCCCGTCACCGGTCGCTTATTACTTTGTCTGCCCCAAAGGCATCGAGTCCCAGCCGCATATCGTCAGCTTTCGTGATTGGCTGATGCAGGACGCCGTAAACGCCGGACTGGCTTACGAATAAAGCATGAGGATTTGCTCATTCTTCAATGAGCAGACTTCGCTTCAGTTAAGGCGCCGGTTTGCTTAGGATGGGCGCATGCCTTATCCCATTATTCTCCTGGTCCTCTTCGCTGCCTTACTGCACGCCAGTTGGAATGCGCTGCTGCGTGGCGGCGCCGACCGGCTCTGGTCGATGACGGTGATGTGCCTGGCGGTCGCTATCGCCAGTGGCGGCGTTGCGGTGTTACTGGACCCTCCGGCGCCAGCCAGCTGGTTTTATGTGGTGCTGTCAGCGGTGCTGCACGTGGGCTACAACCTGTTCCTGGTGCGCAGCTACAAAGTCGGAGACCTGGGGCAGACCTATCCGATTTCACGGGGCTCCTCGCCGGTGCTGATCACTTTGGGTGCCGCCGTGTTTGCCGGGGAGAGTGTCTCGGCCAGCTCGCTTCTGGGCATTGCCCTGGTGTCGGGCGGCATCATTTCCCTGGCGTTCAGGGGGCGCCGGCTCGCCGTTCCCAGCCTGCCATACGCCCTGGGCACCGGCTGTTTCATTGCCGCCTACAGCGTGACAGACGGCATCGGCGCGCGCCTGTCGGGTGCGCCGATGGCCTATACGGTGTGGATGTGCGCCTTGTGGGGCGTGTTGATGCCGGCGGTGTATATCGGCCTGCGGGGCCCGAAAAGTCTGTTCAGCCTGCGGCCCGGGTTTTTCACGGCCTTCGCCGGTGGGCTGGTGTCGCTCCTGGCCTACGGAATCATTATCTATGCCATGGCCGGTGCGCCCATGGGCGCGGTCTCGGCCTTGCGCGAGACCAGCGTGCTGTTTGCGGCACTGATCGGCTATTTCTTCCTGGGCGAGACACTGACGGTCCGCAAGGTGCTGGCGTGCGTGGTGATTGCCACGGGCACCATCCTGATCGGCTGACAGCAGGCAAAGCATTTTCCACCACCACATGAAGGTTCGCGCAATGGATACCGTCCCGCAGGCACCGCTGATTCTGATAACAGGTGGAAGTCGTGGCGTTGGCGCCGCCACCGCGCGGCTGGCCGCCGCACAAGGTTATGACGTGGCGATCAGCTTCGTTTCCGATGAGTCTGCCGCCCTCGCGGTGGTGGCGGATGTAGAAGCGGCAGGGCGCCGGGCGTTGGCTGTACGCGCGGACAGCGCAGACCCGGAGCAGGTCGTCCAGTTATTTGCGGCGATAGATCGGACGTTCGGGCGCATCGATGTGCTGGTTAACAACGCCGGGATCAACGCATTGCAGTCCCGGGTCGAAGACTTGCCGTTCGAGCGGATGCAGCGGATTTTCGCGGTCAACGCGATCGGGCCGATGCTGTGTGCCCAGCAAGCGGTGAAGCGCATGTCGTTTCGTCACCAGGGGCGGGGTGGTGCCGTGATCAATATCTCGTCGGCATCCGCCCGGCTGGGCAGCCCCAACGAATATGTCGACTACGCCGCATCAAAGGGTGCTCTCGAGACCTTCACCATCGGGTTTGCCAAGGAAGTGGCCAGGGAGGGAATACGCGTCAACTGCATCCGCCCCGGGCATATCTACACCGACATTCACGCCAGTGGCGGGGAGCCAGGGCGGGTTGATCGCGTGAAGGATTCGATCCCCATGGGCCGCGGCGGTCAGCCTGAAGAAGTGGCTCGGGCGATCCTGTGGCTGGCAGGCGCCGAGGCGTCCTTCATCACCGGTACGTTCCTGGACGTCACCGGCGGGAAATGAGCAGCAGGGCGTGGCACCGAGGTTTCCCTCGGTAGGCCACGCCCGGCATGCGTGCACTGGGTCAGCTGTTGAGCCTGACTTGCTCCTTCGCCAGCTTCACCACATTGTCCAGGGTAAAGCCGAACTTGGCCTGCAACTTGGACAGCGGTGCCGAGGCGCCAAAGCTGTTCATCACCACCTTGGCCCCGGTTTGCCCCACGTAGCGATCCCAACCCAATGGGCCGGCCTGTTCCACCACCAGTCGTGCCTTCACTGCGGGTGGCAGCACGCTGTCGCGGTAGGCCTGGTCCTGTTCTTCGAACAGTTCCCAGCTCGGCATCGACACCACTTGCGCCGCCACGCCTTCAGTCTTCAGTTGCTCATAGGCTTCCACCGCCAGGCTGACTTCACTGCCGGTGGCCATCAGGATCACCTGGGGCTTATCGGCGCCGGCCAGCACATAAGCACCACGGGATGTACCCGTCGCCGCTGCGTATTTCGTGCGGTCCAGGGTCGGCAGGTTCTGCCGCGACAGCACCACGCAGGTTGGCCGATGGGTCTGGGCCAGGGCGATCTTCCAGGCTTCCAGGGTTTCATTCGCGTCGCCCGGGCGCAGGGTCAGCAAGCCCGGCGTCGCCCGCAGTTGGGTCAGGTGTTCGATGGGCTGGTGAGTGGGGCCGTCTTCGCCGACACCAATCGAGTCATGGGTAAACACGAACACCACCGGCAGTTCCATGATCGCCGCGAGACGAATCGGCGGTTTCATGTAGTCGCTGAACACCAGGAAGGTCGAGGTGTAGGGCCGCAGGTATGACAGCGCCATGCCGTTGGCAATCGCGCCCATGGCATGTTCACGAATGCCGAAGTGCAGGTTGCGCCCGCCGTAGTTCTCGGCGCTGAAGCGCCCGGCGTCGTCGAACGTCAGGTTGGTCTTGGTGGACGGCGACAAGTCTGCCGAGCCCCCCAGCAGCCACGGGATCTGCTTGGCAAACGCATTCAACACCTCGCCCCCGGCGGCACGGCTGGCGACGCCCTTGGCATCCGCGGCGAAGCTCGGCAGTTGCTCCTGCCAATGCTCGGGCATCTCGCCGGCACGCATGCGGCGCAGTTCATCGGCCAGTTCCGGTTCGTACTGTTCGAGGTGGGACAGGGTCTCAGTCCATTGCTCATACAGCGGCTTGCTGCGCTTGAGCAGTGCATCCCGCAGCACCGTGCGCGCTTCATCCGGCACCAGGAAGCTTGAGTCTTCGGGCCAGCCGTACGCGGCTTTGGTCAGGCGGATTTCTTCATCGCCCAAAGGCTCGCCATGGGCCGACGCGGTGTTGTGCTTGTGGGGCGAGCCATAGCCGATCACGCTGTCGACCACGATCAGCGTCGGTGCCCCAGTGTTTTTCTGGAACGTGCTCAGCGCGTCGCTCAGGGCCAGCAGGTTGTTCGCATCGGTGACGTGCAAGGTGTGCCAGCCATAAGCCTGGAAACGCTTGATCACGTCTTCGCTGAAGGCCAGTTCAGTGTGGCCTTCGATGCTGATGGTGTTGTTGTCGTAGATCCAGCACAGGTTCTCCAGCTTCAAGTGCCCGGCGATGGACGCGGCTTCGCTGCTGATGCCTTCCATCATGTCGCCGTCGCCGCACAGGGTGTAGACGTTGTAGTCGAACAGCACCTGGTCGTCACGGTTGAAACGCTTGGCCAGCCAACGCTCGGCCATGGCCATGCCGACGCTGTTGGCGCACCCCTGGCCGAGGGGGCCGGTGGTGGTTTCTACGCCGGTGGTCATGCGGTATTCGGGGTGGCCGGGAGTTTTGGAGCTCATCTGCCGGAACTGCTTGATGTCGTCCAGGCTGATGGCCGGTTGGCCGGAGCGCTTGCCGTGGGCATCAATCTCCACCACGCCGGCCAGGTGCAGCAGCGAATACAACAGCATCGAGGCGTGGCCCACGGACAATACAAAACGGTCACGGTTAGGCCAGTCGGGGTGCTCGGGATGATAACGCAGGAAGCGGCTCCACAAGGTGTAACCGACGGGCGCCAGGCCCATGGGCGTGCCGGGGTGGCCGGAGTTGGCCTTTTGCACAGCGTCCATGGCGAGGGTACGAATGGTGTTGATGCACTGGGTGTCGACAGCGTTGGCAGCGTGATTCATGGAACCTGTTCTCCATCGGGTGACGATCTACAGTGGAGGGCAGCGTGCGCCAAAGGTTTTATGAAATCGTCTGCCCCGCGACGAACGGGGACGCAAACGCGACAGGTTGATCTCAAACATGACAAGAGCCCGCCGGATGGGCTAGCTTCAAGGGGTATTCAGTCAATGATCAACTTGCGGAGGTACTCCATGCCAGTGAAACACGACCTGTATCAGGACCTGGGTTTGAGCAAGGAAGCTATTCATGAACGCAGGGCGAGCGATAACCGATTGGATTCGCTGCTCCACCAATACGACAGCGCCGACAAGGAGGTGCTGGAGCTTGAGTCCTCAAGCGGCGGTGACGAGGAGCTGGAGAAGCTGAAGAAGAAACGCCTGTTGATCAAAGACAAGATCGTCGAGCAACTGGAGAAAGCGACGGCCAAGTAGAAGATTTGTTCAGAATTGCCCGAAAGACAGCAGCACCGCCGCTGCCTATCATGCCAACCGTTCGCCCGGCACTGGGGCTCTTAGACGGCGCATGGAATGCGCTGTGGCCGGGCGAACTCTCTCTTTCAAGCCAGCAGCGCGCGCTTGCATTCGTCAATCGAGCGCTGCTGGGTTTCACCGTACAACTTCAACTCGTCGATAGTCTGGCGACCCAGGGACTTCTCAAACTCGGCCTGGTTGGAGTTGGCCGCGTAGTGACTCTGCGCCGCATCCCCCAGGTTCGACTGGAAAATCCCCGCCGCACTCACCGGCAGAAAATCTTCGTACACCAACGGCTCCACGTCCACGTGGCCGGCGGCGATCAGTTCGTCCAGGGTTTTAAACTTGTCCTGGGCGGCCAAGCCTTTCTCGGTTACGAAATAGCGGAAGTACGCCAGCTCCTGCTCACGCATCTGCTGGTAATTATCGGGAAACGCCTGGAAGTGCTGCTCCATCAATTCGGTGTAGCGCCCGGCATTGGCTTCATTCGGAAACGCGCCCAATTCATCCCGTGCGGCATTCAGCAATTGGTCGTACAGCGCGCGACCCTTGGGCGTCAGCGCCACGCCACGTTGTTCGATTTCGCCGAAGCGCGCGCTGTGGCTGCCTTTGGCATCGGTAAAGGCGATTGCCTCGTCGAGGGCCTTGAAGCTGGTCTGGCGCAGCAGGATCGGGCACTGGCGGCGGGGCGGGCCTTCGATCACGGCCTTGGGGGTGATGCCTTTGCCGGGCATCGCGGCCTGCACCTGGTCGATGTCCAGGGTGCGCGGTGTCAGGTGGTTGATGTGCGGGCCCTTGAAGGCGACCACGTCGGCGATCAGCCGGTGCTGGTCGCTCAGTTGCTGGTATTGCGCGGCCGTGACGGTGGCGGTGTGGTGCCAGCGGAAGGTTTCCAGGGCTTGCTGGATAAACTCTTCGGCATGGGCGGCGTCGAGGCCGCCGTCGGCTTCAGCTTGCTGGATCAACTCAAGGGCGCGTGGGGTGAAGATCGAACGCTTGGCCAGGGCTGACTGGGCGAAGGCCCGCAGTTCCGGGTTTTCGATCAGTTCCAGACGCAGCAGCGAAGTGAACACCCGGAAGGGGCTGGTTTGCAGGGCGCTTTCATGCACGGCGCGAAAGGCGGTGGAATGCACCGGCACCCCGGCAGGCGTGAGGTCGTAATAGCCCACCGGCTGCATGCCCATCACCGCAAACAGGCGGCTGATGGTCGCCAGTTCTTCAGCGGTGCCCAGTCGGATGGCGCCGTGGCGCTCCCTGTCCAGGCGCTGGATTTCCCCGGTGCGCTTCAGTTGTTGCGCCAGCGCGGTGTCGGTTTCCAGCACCCGGGCATTGGTCTCGGCCACCAGTTCCATCAGTGCGCCGTACAGCGGCACTTCATCGCGGTACATATCGGACATGGCTTTGGAGAAGCCTTTGCGAATCTCGTCAGGGCTGACGGTGGGCATAGAAAAATTCCTGGCGGCTATAGAGAGGAAAAGCACGGATGCCTGATTTTGTTGGGCCTGCCGGCGCCTTGCAAACGAAGATTCCTCTGGACTTCATTCTGCAAATGAATGAGCTGGATGACGTCAGCTTCACGTGCATCTCACCGTCGAAGGGCTCTACACTGGCCGTCACCTCTGAACGCGACGGAAGACTCGATGACGGCACAGCCTGCGACGAACATTCTGGAAACGATTGAAGGCCAGCGCCTGGCCAAGCCTGACGGCGAGCGCTGGCGTGACTGGGGCCCCTATCTGAGCGAGCGGCAATGGGGCACGGTGCGCGAAGACTACAGCGCCGACGGCGATGCCTGGCGCTACTTCCCCCACGAACATGCCCGCAGCCGCGCCTACCGCTGGGGCGAGGATGGCCTGGCGGGCTTCAGCGACAAGGCCCAGCGCTGGTGCCTGGGCCTGGCGCTGTGGAACGAGCACGACGCGATCATCAAGGAGCGTCTGTTCGGCCTGAACAACGCCGAGGGCAACCACGGCGAAGACGTCAAGGAACTGTACTTTTTCGTCGATGGCTTGCCGAGCCATGCCTACATGCGCATGCTCTACAAATACCCCCACGCGGCTTTTCCCTATGACGACCTGATCGCCGAAAACGCCCGGCGTGGCCTGGGGGATGCCGAATACGAAATCCTCGATACCGGGGTTTTCGAAGACAACCGCTACTGCGACGTCACGGTGGAATACGCCAAGCACCAGCCCGATGACGTGTTCATGCGCATCACCGTGCACAACCGATCGGACCAGCCCACACGCTTGCAGGTGATGCCGCACCTGTGGGCGCGCAACGACTGGAGTTGGACCCACGATGCCCCCAGGCCCGAGTTGCGCCTGGAGGGCGAACAGGTGGTGGCGCGGCACCATGAGCTGTTCGATCGCCACCTCAGTGCCTGGGGCCAGGACGGAGTGGAATGGCTGTTCTGCGAGAACGAAACCAACTACCCCAGGCTGGACGGGCAACCGGCGCCGGGGCCGTTCAAGGACGGGATCAACGACTATGTGACTACGGACCTGGAATCGGCGATTCGCCGGGATTCGGGGACCAAGGTGGCCGCGCGTTTCATCCTCGAACTGGCGGGCCAGGAAAGCAAAACCCTGTACCTGCGCTTCGCCCCGGTGGAGGCGCCGTGGATCAATGCGCGCAAGCTATTCGAAGAGCGCCGCCAGGAGACCGATGACTTTTACGCGGCGCTGCAACAGGGCATCGCCGATGAAGACGCACGCAATGTGCAGCGCCAGGCCCTGGCCGGGTTGCTGTGGTCCAAACAGCTGTACTACTTCGACGTGAATCAATGGCTCGACGGCGACCCGGCCCAGCCCGCGCCGCCGCCCGAGCGTTTGCATATCCGCAATACCCATTGGCGGCACTTGTCGAATTTCGACATTCTCTCGATGCCCGACACTTGGGAATATCCGTGGTATGCCTCCTGGGACCAGGGGTTCCAGGCGGTGGCCGTTGCCCTGATCGACCCCGGTTATGCCAAGCAGCAACTGTTGCTGTTGGTGAAAGACCGCTTCATGCACCCCAACGGTCAGTTGCCGGCCTACGAGTGGCGTTTCGACGACGCCAACCCGCCGGTGCATGCCTGGGCCAGTTGGCGGGTGTATCAGCAGGACAAGGCGCTGAATGGCGTGGGCGACATGGATTTCCTCGAGCGGATCTTCCACAAGCTGCTGCTGAATTTTTCCTGGTGGGTCAACCGCAAGGACGCCGAGGGCCGCAACCTGTTCCAGGGTGGGTTTCTTGGGCTGGACAACATTGCGCTGTTTGATCGCTCGGCTGATTTGCCGCCGGGTTATCAGTTGGACCAGGCGGACGGCACGGCGTGGGTAGCGGCGTACGCGCTGGACCTGATGCGTATCGGTCTGGAGTTGGCCAAGCGCAATGTCGTGTATGTGGATATCGCGGTGAAGTTCTTTGAGCACTTCCTGTATATCGCCGGGGCGATCAACCGCGTTGACGATGGCGCCGAAGGCTTGTGGGATGAGCAGGATCAGTTTTTCTATGACGTGCTGCATCGTCCGGGCGGTGAAAGTGAGCCGGTGCGGCTGCGTTCTATCGTCGGCCTGATGCCGCTGTTTGCGGTGCTGGTGCTGGAGCAGCGCGAGCATGAAGGGCTGGAGGGTTTGCGCGAGCGGTTGCTGGGGTTTATGAAGCATCGGCCGGACCTGGCCAAGCTGGTGTCGCGCTGGAACGAGCCGGGGCAGGGTAATCGCCTGCTGCTGGCGCTGTTGCGGGGGGAGCGGACCAAGGATTTGCTGCGGCGGATGCTGGATGAGTCGGAGTTTCTCTCCACCTTTGGGGTGCGGTCGCTGTCGAAAGCGTTCGCCGAGGAACCGCTGGCGCTGAAGATGAATGGCAATACCCTGTGTGCCCGCTATGAACCGGCGGAGTCCGATTCGCGGCTGTACGGCGGTAACTCCAACTGGCGCGGGCCGTTGTGGATGCCGGTCAACTACATGCTGATCGAATCGTTGCGGGAGTTTCACCGCTACTACGCGGATCATTTCTCGGTGGAGTATCCGGCGGGGAGTGGGTATCTGGCGTCGCTGGAGGAGGTTGCGCAGGGGCTGAGCCAGCGGTTGACGAGCCTGTTTCTGAGGGATGAGAACGGTTCAAGGCCGTCGATGGTGGGGTATGCACAGTTGGAGGCGGACCCGGCGAGCCGCGACCTGGTGTTGTTCCATGAGTATTTTCATGGCGAGACCGGGCGGGGGTTGGGGGCTTCGCATCAGACAGGGTGGAGTGCGTTGGTGGCGCTGTTGTTGCAGCCAAAAACCTGAAAACAGCACAATCAAAATGTGGGAGCGGGC
>NZ_JACAPZ010000028.1:0-45564 GCF_013385475.1 Pseudomonas sp. G5001 | reverse complement strand
CTTGCCAGGGTTGCCCTGATCAGGCCGGGAACAGCTCGCTCAATTTCATGGCCAGCATCATGTCGCCTTCAGTGCGCAGTTTGCCGCCCATGAATGCCTGCATGCCGTCGGTTTCGCCGCTGACGATGCCTTTCATGGTGTCGCCGTCCATCACCAGGGTGACTTGGGCGTCCGGGTTTTCACCTTCCAGCAGTTCGCAGGTTTTGTTTTTCACAACCAGCGAGAAGTTCTGGGTGTCGTCGATACGGAAACCGAACACCAGGTCCAGGCCGTCGGCAGCGGCTGGGTTGAATTTGGCTTTCATTGCTTCTACGGCTTTAGCTACGTCAGTCATGGTTTCGATCCTTTTATGGTGAGTCCAGTGACCTTGGGGTCACGGTTGGCCGCAATTCATCGGAAAGTGATGAGCTGCGGCGCCTTCAACAGTTGCAAGTGGGTATGGCTGTTGAAGGAAGCCAGTGCCACCTCGCGACCACGGAATTTCAGTTGGTTGAGCGAGGTGTTAACAATTTGCCAGTTCAGTTCGAAGGCCTGTGCGGCAGGCATTCGGGTAATCAGGTGGAGCAGGGCCGTGATGGTGCCGCCGGAGGTGAACACGGCGATCTTGTCACGGTTGTCGGCGGCTTCGAGGAGGCGTTGCAGGCCACCCTGGACACGTTCGACAAATCCCAGCCAGCTTTCCAGGCCCGGCGGGTCGTAGGTGCCGGCCAGCCAGCGTTCGATGATCAGGGAAAAGATGCGCTGGAATTCGCCACGGTTTTGCGCGGCGTTGCGCAATATGTGCAGGGCTTCGGGTTCGCTGTGCAGCAGGTCCGGGAGCAGGGCGCGGATGATCGCCTCGGCGTCGAACTCGTTGAACGCGCTGTCGATTTCCAGCGTGGGTACCGGCAGGCCGAGGGCGCTGTATTGTTCGAAGGCGGCGTTGGCGGTGTGCTGCTGGCGGCGCAGGTCGCCCGACACGCAGCGGTCGAAGCCCAGGCCCAGTTCCGCCAGGTGGCGGCCCAGCACTTGCGCCTGTTGCACACCGATGGGCGACAGCACGTCGTAGTCGTCTGCACCGAAGGAGGCCTGGCCATGTCGAATCAGGTAGATGCTGCCCACGTCCGTTTTCCCGGTACGTTGAAAGTCTGGCGAGGTTATGAGGATGCCGGGAAGCTGTCAATGAAAAAACATACGCTTGTTTTAAAAGGTCGTTAGAGGCCCGCTGCTGGCGGTTTGATCACTGGCCCCATGGCGGTGGCGTCGGTATGCTTGGGCAATCCGCGCCTGGCGCACTGCACTTGTAAGGAGTCACATGGATTTTCTGGCCGAGTACGCTACTTTCCTGGCTAAAACCGTCACCCTGGTCGTCGCCATCCTGGTGGTGCTGATCAGTTTCGCCGCATTGCGCAGCAAAGGCCGCCGCAAAGCTGCCGGCCAGTTGCAGGTCAGCAAGCTCAATGACTTCTACAAGGGTTTGCGTGAGCGCCTGGAGCAGACCCTGCTCGACAAGGACCAGCTCAAGGCCCTGCGCAAGTCTGAAGGCAAGGCCGAAAAGAAGAAGGGCAAGAAGAAGCCAGAAGCCAAGCCACGGGTGTTCGTGCTGGATTTCGACGGCGACATCAAGGCCTCGGCCACTGAAAGCCTGCGCCATGAAATCACGGCACTGCTGAGCCTGGCCACGCCCAAGGACGAAGTGGTGCTGCGCCTTGAAAGCGGCGGCGGCATGGTTCACAGCTACGGCCTGGCGTCGTCGCAACTGGCGCGTATCCGCGAGGCGGGCGTGCCGTTGACCGTGTGCATCGACAAGGTCGCGGCCAGCGGCGGCTACATGATGGCGTGCATCGGCGAGAAGATCATCAGCGCACCGTTTGCCATCCTTGGCTCGATTGGCGTGGTGGCGCAGTTGCCCAACGTCAACCGCCTGCTGAAGAAGCACGACATCGACTTCGAAGTGCTGACTGCCGGTGAATACAAACGCACCCTGACCGTGTTTGGCGAAAACACCGAGAAGGGCCGCGAGAAGTTCCAGGAAGACCTGGACATCACCCATCAACTGTTCAAGAACTTCGTGTCGCGCTACCGCCCGCAGTTGGCCATTGATGACGTGGCCACCGGTGAAGTCTGGCTGGGCGTCGCGGCGCTGGACAAGCAACTGGTGGACCAGCTGCAAACCAGCGACGAATACCTGGCGACCAAGGCCAAGACCGCCGAGGTGTTCCACCTGCACTATGCCGAGCGTAAAAGCCTGCAAGAGCGGGTGGGCCTGGCGGCCAGCGGTTCGGTTGACCGGGTGCTGCTGACCTGGTGGAGTCGGCTGACCCAGCAGCGTTTCTGGTAACAATTCCAGCTGACGTTCGAAGATCAAAATGTGGGAGCGGCGGTGCGACGATTCGACTTGCTCGCGAATGCGGTGGATCAGTCACAGATGTATTGACTGACCCACCGCATTCGCGAGCAAGCCCGCTCCCACATTGGGTCGTGGTGGTCGCATTATCGAGTCAGTAAAGAGGCCTGCGGCACCGCCGGTATGGGATGCCGCATCAACGAGCCCACCACCAGCGCCCCCAGCAAACCCAACAACCCCGCCACCCACAGCACCACGCTGAACCCGCCGACGAACGCCTGCCGCGCCAGTGGCTGCACCGTGTCCCGTGCTGACTCGGGCAGCAACGCCATGGCCGCCGGCATATCGCCAGCCACTACCCGTGAAGCAATCCCTGCCGCCTGTTCCTGCCACTGGGAGCCGATGCTCGTGTGCAGCAACTGTTCGCTATGGCTGCTCAACAACGCCCCATACACCCCGATCGCCAACATGATCGCGCTGAAGCGCATGGTGGTGCTCATGCCCGACGCCATCCCCGCGCGGTCCCGTGGCACGCAAGCCATGATGTTTTTCTGCGTATCGCCATTGAGCAATCCCGCGCCGGCCCCCGTGACGGCAATCGCCAGGGCGAACGGCAGATAGCCGCCGATATTGACCGCCCAGGCACTCAGCAGGTTGCCGCAACCCACCAGCGCCAGCCCTGTCGCCATCAGAGTGGCCGGGGCAAAGCGGCCGGCCAGGCGTGCGCCTATCCGCGGACAAATCAACATGGTCAAGGCAAACGGCAACATGCCCAGCCCGGAGGCAATCGCGGAGAACCCCAGGCCGTTTTGCAGGTAGAACGGCAGCAGCGTCATCATCACCTGGGCACAGCCGGCGTAGGCGAACATCCCCAGCAGTGCGCCGATAAAGCGCGGGTGCCTGAACAGTTGCAGGTCGACCATGGGCCGCTGTTGCAGGCGTTCGGCGAGTACAAAAACACCCAGCAACGCAGCGCCTCCCAGCAGCCGCGCGTAAGTCAGCGGGTTGTCCCAGCCGATACGGTTGGCTTCGATCAAGCCCCAGATCAGGCACAGCAGGCTGGCACTGAAACTCAGGCTGCCCCAAGGGTCGAGCCTTGCAGCCTGGGCATCGCGGGATTCCGGAATCGCGCGCAGCACCAGTCCCATCAGCACCAGGCCGACCGGCAAATTCAGATAGAAAATCCAGCGCCAGCCCAGGTACTGGGTAATCAACCCGCCGAGGGTCGGCGCGGCGGTCATCGCCACGCCCATGCACGCGCCCCAGAAGGCCCAGGCCTTGGCGCGTTCCACTTCGTCATGGAAGGTATGGCCGATGGAGGCCAGGGCCGAGGTCAGCAGCAGCGCTGCGCCGACACCTTTGACGGCGCGAGCGATATCCAGGAACAACGCATTCGGCGCCGCACCGCAGCCGAGGGAGGCGAGGATGAAAATACCCAGGCCCCAGACCAGGGTCTTCTTGCGGCCAAAGCGGTCGGCAATGCTTCCGGCCGGCAATAGCAGGGCGGCGAAGGCCAGCATATAAGCGCTGACCACCCATTCGATATCGGCAAAATTCGCCCCCAGGTCCCGGGCGATGCTCGGCAGGGTCACGGCGACGATATTGGTGTCGAGCACGATCAGCGAACAGACCCCGGAGGCTGTCAGCAGTGTCAGGCGCGGGCTGACCTTGCTCATGGCTGCACCGAAGCCACCGCCGCGAGGGCGATCTCGTCATCGTGGGCCGGAGTATCTGCGCTGATGCCGATGGCGCCCACTACCTGGCCTTCAAGGATGATTGGCTGGGCGCCCTTCATCATCAACAGGCCGGCGGTGATGGCTGCCGGGCGGCCATTGTTGATGGCGTTTTCCAGATCCCCGGACGGCCGCTTGAAGAGCGCTGAAGTGCGCGCCTTGCCTTGGGCCAGCTCGATACCGGCCACCACGGGAGCGCCATCCATGCGCAGCGTCAGGATCGGCCAGCCACCGTCATCGACGATGGCCACGGCGCAGGGCCAGCCCTTGTCGGCGGCGACCTTGCGCGCGTGTGCGGCGATCTGCTGGGCCGTTGCCAGGTTCAGGATTGCCTTGTGGGCAATGCTTGCCGGGGCTTCTGCGGCCAGCGCTGCGGGCACGGTGCAAAGACCGGCAAGCACCAGGACCAATGATTTGACGAACATGGGAAAGCCTCTCTACTGTGAACGTACCGCGAGCTTATCCCCGGCAGGTGGCGTCCTTGTTAGGCGCCATACAGAACTTCATTACCTTTGAGCTAATCCTGCGATGGAAGTACGTCATTTCCGCTACTTCCTGGCGGTTGCCCGGCAACGCAATTTCACCCGTGCTGCCGAACAGCTGGGTATCGCGCCGCCGACCCTGAGCCGGCAGATCCAGGACATGGAAACCACCCTCGGTACGCGCTTGTTTATCCGCCGCCAGCGCGAGGTCAGCCTGACCGAGGCGGGCGCGGCCTTGCTGATCGAGGCAGAGGCCACCGTGCGCCAGTTCGAGTTTGCCCAACGCAATGCCCAGCGCGCCGGGCGTGGCGAGATCGGTCATATCGAACTGGGTTATGTGGCGTCGGCGGTGTATTCGGGGTTGTTGCAGCGTCAGGTGCAGTCGTTCTGCGCGGACTGCCCGGACGTGAGCCTCAGCGTGCGCGAGAGTCCCATGGCGGTGTTGCCGGGGTTGGTGGCGGAGGGGCGTTTCGACATTGGTTACATTCGTTCGCCGATGACCTTGCCTGATGGGGTCGAAGCGGTGCGGTTGAGCAGTGAGGGGTTTGTGCTGGCGTTGCCCCAGGATTCGTGGCTGCTGGGGTTGAAGGCAATCAGTTGCGAGCATCTGCAGAACGAGACCTTCATCTTGCCCGAGCAGATCAGCGGCACGCTGCACGTGGCGGCGCAGGGTGGTTATGCGCCGCGACTGGGGCCGCAGCCGGGTGGGTTGGTGGCGGTGATTGCGTTGGTGTCACTGGGGCAGGGCGTGGCGGTGGTGCCGGAGTCGGTGGTGGGGCATGTGAGCTTGCCGAATGTCTTGTACCGCAGCATCGAAGGCAGCGAGGCGTCGTCCTGGTTGTCGCTGATTTACCGGCGCTTTGAAAAGGCGCCGGCGGTGGCGCGGTATATAGAGCAGGTGAAGCAGGTAGCCAGTTTGAAGGTTTGATCGCGGCGGGTTAGGTGCTTCACGGGTTAAGTGTGTTGCTGCCTTCGCGAGCAAGCCCGCTCCCACCTTCGACGGCATTCCAAAGATGGAACTCGGTCGAAGGTGGGAGCGGGCTTGCTCGCGAAGGGGTCATTTCAAGCACTGCACCAACCGCGGTTGAACCGAATCCGCCAATCGCGTCAGTATCAAGCAGCACGATACCGCTCCGGCATCCAGTACACCCAGTGAGCGCTCGCCCAGGCGGCTGGCGCGGCCGATTTTTGCCACCAGGTCCTTGGTGGAATCCCGCCCCCGCGACGCGGCACTTTTCATCGCCTCCAACGCCTCACTGAATGACGCCCCCGACCCATGGGCCTGTTCAAACGCCTCCACCGCCGGAATCAAGGTGTCCATCAAACACTTGTCACCCACGCCGGCTTCGGTGATGTCCTGCAACGAGGTCAGCCCGCCCCGCAGCAAATGTGCAAAGGTCGCCGCGTCAATCTGTTCGCTGCCGCGCACCTCATCCGCCATGCCGATAAACAGGCTGCCATACAACGGCCCCATGGAGCCGCCGATGCCTTCCATCAGGCTCAGTGTCAACTCATCCAGGGCTTCGGCCAGGGTCAGCTGGCGGCCTTCAATGGTGCGCCCGCAATGGGCAAACCCCTTGGCCATGTTGATGCCGTGGTCGCCATCGCCAATGGCGCCGTCGACTTCGCTCAGGTATTCGCGGTTGGCAACGATCACGCTGACCAGGTCGGCGACGATGGCGCTGCCGTCGTGGGTGGAGAAATGCTGGCTCATGGTTTAGTCCGCCTGGGTCATGCCGATGGAACGGCAGGGTTGGTCGATCAGGGATTTCAGCTCGGCGTCCAGGCCCAGCAAGGTCAGGGTCACGCCCATCATTTCCAGGGAGGTGAAGTAGTTGCCCACGTAGCAGCGGTGAATCTTCAAGCCCCTGGCTTGCAGCTGACGTTCAACCTCGGCGTAGAAAATGTAAAGTTCCATCACCGGCGTCGCACCCAGGCCCGAAACCAGCACCACCACGCTGTCGTCCTGGCTGAAGTCGCGGTCGGCGAGGATCGGTGCGAGCATGCGGGCCGCCATGGCCTCGGCGGATTCGATCGGGATGACTTCAATGCCAGGCTCGCCGTGATGGCCGATGCCCAATTCCATCTGCCCGTCGGGAATCTGGAAGTTCGGCTTGCCCACCGCTGCGATGGTGCAGGGCGTGAGGCCGATGCCGATGGAGCGGCAGTTGTCGACCGCTTTCTGGGCGACACGAATCACCCCGTCCAGGTCGTAATGCTGGGCCGCGGCTGCACCGCCGACCTTCCACATGAAGATCTCGCCTGCCACGCCGCGACGCTTGGCGATGTCGGCCTTGGGCGCCGAGGCCACGTCGTCGTTGGCGACCACGGTGCGGATGCGCATGTCCTTGCTGGCGGCCATCTTCATCGCCAGCTTCACGTTCATGTTGTCGCCGGCATAGTTGCCGTACAGGCACGCCACCCCGGCGCCGTGGTCGGCGGCACGGAAGGCGTCGAAGAAGCTTTTGGCGGTGGGCGAGGAGAAGATTTCGCCGACGGCCACGGCGTCCACCAGGCCCGGGCCGACATAGCCAAGGAACGCCGGTTCATGGCCGGAGCCGCCGCCGGTCACGATGCCCACCCGGCCCTGTGGTGACGGCTTGGCCTTGCCGATCACCCGGGGATTGGTTTCGTATTGGCGCAGCTCGGGGTGCGCGACCAAAATACCCCGCAGCATGTCCTCGACCACCTGGTCCGGATCGTTTATCACTCGATTCATAACGCGGTTTCCTGTGTTCTTGTTCTTGGTGTGGGAGCCGGGGGCTTTTGTGGGAGCTGGCTTGCCCGCGATTGCATCGGCTCGGTGTCACAGATAGACCGAGGCGTCTGCATCGCAGGCAAGCCAGCTCCCACAAAAAGCCTAAGCCCGGCGCCCGCAGGGTTTTGTGTTATTGGGCCAATCAGGGTTCCAGGACGACTTTAAGCGACTTGTCCCCGCGCTCCATCACCGCAAACGCTTCCTTGAAGTCCGCCAGGGCAAACTTGTGGGTCACCACGTCGCGCATGTCGATCTTGCGGTTGCCGATAAAGTCGATGGCGCGCGGGTACATGTAGGGGCCGAGGTGCGAGCCCAGAACGTCCAGTTCCTTGCGGTCACCGATGATTGACCAGTCCACCGTGGCCTCGTCGTTGAACACGCTGAATTCCACGAAGCGCCCCAGCTTGCGCAGCATCGCCAGGCCCTGGTTCACCGCCTTGTGGTGCCCGGTGGCTTCGATGTAGATGTCGCAGCCGTAGCCATCGGTGATCTCGCGAATCTTCGCCATCACGTCGACTTCGGCCGGGTTCCACACTTCGTCCGCGCCCATGCGCAGGGCGAGGGCAGCGCGTTCGGGTTTCATGTCGAGCACGATGAGCTTTTTCGGGTTGCGCATGCGCACCGCACCGATGATCCCCAGGCCCAGGGTGCCGGCGCCGGCCACCACCACGATGTCGTCGAAATCCACATTCGCCCGTTCCGCCGCGTGCAGCGAACAGGCCAGGGGTTCGATCAGGATGGCTTCGTCCGGGGCAATCGAGTCCGGTACTTTGTGGATGATGCCTTCCTTGGTGAAGATCATGTACTGGGCCATGGCGCCCTGGACGTTGTTCTGGAAGCCGTACAAGTCGTGTTTCTGGCACATCCAGTACTGGCCGTGGTTGCAGAAGCGGCAGCCCCAGCACGGCACGATCTGTTCGGAAATCACCCGGTCGCCGACCTTCACCCCGCGCTTTTCCGCGCCGGGGCCGAGGGCGACCACGCGGCAGACAAACTCGTGGCCGGGAATCATCGGCGGCTTCACGTAGCGCGGCTGCTCGGCGTCGCCCCAGAACGAGGGCGCGCCGCGGTAGGTCTTGATGTCGCCCATGCAGATGCCGCACAGCTCGACCTTGGTGAGGATTTCGTCGGGGCCGGGCGTCGGCACATCGACGGTCTCCAGGCGATAGTCTTCGGGGCCGTGACAGACCACGGCCTGCATGGTTTTCGGAATGACGGGGGACAGTTGTTCGGCAGTGCGTTCGGTAACGGTAGACATGACGATAAACCTCACGACAAAAGATCAATTACTGGATGCTGTAGCCGCCGTCGATCACCACGTTTTCCCCGGTGATCATCTGTGCGGCGTCGCTGAGCAGGTACAACGCCAGCCCGGCGATTTCTTCCGGCTGGGCAAAGCGGCCCACCGGGATCTGCAATTTGGCCCGTTCCCCCAGCTCGCCCGCCCAGGCCTTTTTACCGAGGGCGGTTTCGACGATGGTCGGGGAGATGGCGTTGACGTTGATATGCGGCGCCCATTCCATGGCGAGCACCTTGGTCATGCCGACCACGGCGGCCTTGCTGGCGCAGTAGGCGACGTGACGGTCCAGGCCGATCACCGCCGCTTGGGAGGCGAGGTTGACGATGCGCCCGCTGCCCTGGGCAAGCATGTGCCTGGCGCAGGCCTGGGCCACGAAGAAACTGGCCTTGAGGTTGATGTCGAGAGTGGTGTCCCAGGCGTTTTCGCTGACGTCCAGGGCCTTGTCCAGCAGGGCCACGCCGGCGCTGTTGACCAGGTAATCCAGGCGTTTGAAGTGATCGAATACGTAATCGACGGTGCTGTGCACCTGGTCGAGTTGGCGCAGGTCCACGGCGATGCCGATGTTCCCGGCGCCGAGGCTGGCGGCGACTTCGACCACGGCCGGGTCGCGGTCCAGCAGGGCCACCCGCGCGCCGCGTTCCACCAGCAGGCTGGCACAAGCCAGACCGATCCCGGCGGCCCCGCCGGTGATCACGGCGCAGCGGCCGGTGAGGTCGAAGGCTTGATTCCAGAATCCAGACATGAACATGACTCCATTTTTCAGATCGGTGAAGATCCAATGTGGGAGCGGGCTTGCTCGCGAAAGCGGTGTATCAGGTGGCACATCTGTTGAATGATCCACCGCTTTCGCAAGCAAGCCCGCTCCCACACTTGACCGGGTTTCAAGTCAAAACTTACTTCGTACCGCTCACCTGCTGATACAGCGCATCCGCATTCGCATTGGTCACCGGCACCCACGGCAGGATGTAGTTCCTGGCGGTGCCGTCACCCCATTTCACGTCCTTGCCATAACGTTCCCAGATCACCGACTGCGGCTTGTAATCCTTGCCGGCCAGCGCCCGCAGCGCCACATCCAGCGCGCCTTGAGACTGGGCCTGGGCGTCCTGGAGGAAGGTGGTCACTTCATCTTTCTTCGCCGCCTGGATCGCATCCGGCATGCCGTCGATGGACGTCACCGGCACATCCTTGGACGTCAGCCCATGGGACTTCAACGCCTGCACCGCACCGAGGGCCATGTCATCGTTTTGCGCGATCACCCCGTTGATGCCCTTGGGGTGTGCGTTCAGCCAGTCTTCGGTCAGGGCCAGGGCCTGGGCGCGGTCCCAGTTGGCGGTTTTCTTCTCGATGATCTTGATGTCCGGGTGCTTGCCCAGTACTTCCATCTCGCCCTTTTCGCGGTCGATCTGCGCCGACTGGCCAATCGGGCCCTGGATGATCACCACGTTGCCGCGGCCCTTGAGTTTGTCGACCATGGCCTGGGCCTGCAGGCGACCGCCTTCCACGTCATCGTTGCCAACATAAGGCACGTTGGCGTCCGCCACCTTGGTGTTGGAGGCGATCACCACCACGTCATTGCTCATGGCGGCCTTCACGGTGCCGACGCCGGCCTTGGTGTCGATCGGCACAAACAGGATCGCGTCGTAGTGCTGGGTCACCATGTTTTCAATCTGGTTGTTCTGGGTCAGTGCGTCATAGTTGCCGTCGAACACGGTCAACTGCACGGTGCCGTCCTTGACTGCGGGGTGTTCCTTCAGCTCGCGCACCCAGTTCTGCATGAACTGGCCCTTGAGCCCGTACACGGCGGCGCCGATCTTGTAGGTCTTGCCATCGGCGGCCAGGGTGACACTGCTGGCGAGCAGGGAGAGTGCCGCGACGGCGGCCAAAGTCGTACCAGGTTTCATGAGAGAACTCCGTTATTGTTGTAGTGGTAGTTTTCAGAACTAGCGTTTCTTCTTGCGCCACACGTCAATCAGCACTGCGAACACGATGATCAGGCCCTTGGCGACCTGCTGGTAATAGGAGGACACGCCGAGCAGGTTCAGGCCGTTGTTGATCACGCCGATCAGCAATGCGCCAAACAGCGTGCCGACAATCGTGCCGGTACCGCCCGACAGGCTGGTGCCGCCGATTACCACGGCGGCAATCGCATCCAGCTCATACGAGGTGCCGGCCTGGGGCAGGGCAGAGGTGGTGCGCGCCGACAGCACTACACCGGCCAGCCCGGCGAGCAGGCCCGAGACCACGTACACCGAAAACATCACCTTGCGCACACCGATCCCGGAGGTGCGCGCGCTCTTCTCGTTGCCGCCCACCGCGTACACATAGCGGCCGTAGGTGGTGTAGCGCAGCACCATCCAGAAGATCAGCGCGACCACGGCGAAGATCACGATCGGCACACCGATCGGGCCGATCTTGCCGATACCCAGCGCCAGGTAGGCGTCGGGCAGGTCAGTGATCGGGCTGCCGTCGTTCAAGATGAAGGTCATGCCCCGGGCAATGCTCAGCATGCCCAAGGTCGCGACAAAGGGCGGGATCGACAGGTTGGCCACCATAAAGCCGTTCACCACCCCGAGCATCGCCCCGGCGAACATCCCGGCGCTGACCGCCGCCAGCACGCCATAGCCCTGGGTCGCGACCATGGCGCTGCACAGCCCGGCAAACGCCAGGATCGAGCCCACCGACAGGTCGATGCCCTTGGTGAGGATCACGTAGGTCATGCCCACGGCGAGGATCCCGTTGATCGAGGTTTGGCGCAGGATGTCCATCCAGTTGCGCCAGGTCATGAAGTATTCGCTGGCGAAGGCCATCACCAGGCACAGGAGGATGAACACCAGCGGCAGGCCGAAGCGGTCGAGGGACAGGCGCAGGCGGCTGCGGGGTGCGGTCGTGACGGGGGCGGCTGCAGGTGTAGAAAGTGATTTGGCATTCATGAGGCAAGACTCAACAAGGCTTCCTGGGAAAGGGCGGTATCGCTGCTGATGGTCACCAGCCTTCCGCCTTTGAACACGGCAATACGGTCACTCAGGTGCAGCAATTCCGGGGCTTCGGACGACACCACAATTGCCGCGCCGCCGGCGCGCACGAACTGGTCCAGCAGGTGATAGATCTCCTGCTTGGCGCCTTCGTCGATGCCCCGGGTCGGCTCATCGCACAGCAGGCAGATCGGCTGGGTCGACAGGCATTTGGCGAGCACTACTTTCTGCTGGTTACCGCCGCTCATGGATTCCACCGGCAGGTCCAGGGAAGTGGTCTTGATCTGCAGGCGCTTGACCATGTCCTGGGCCAGTTGGTTTTCCTTGCGGGCATTGATCAGCGACCAGCTCGACAGCTGCTTGTACGCCGACAATGCGATGTTCGAGAGGATACTGCCGCTGAGCACCAGGCCGCTGTCCTTGCGGTCTTCGGTGACCAGTGACATGCCGGCCTGGATCGTTGCCTTGGGCAGGCCGATGGGCATCGGTTTGCCTTGCAGGGTCACGCTGCCGGAGTCCGGCGTGGTGAGGCCGTAGATGCAGTTGAGGAATTCGCTGCGGCCCGAGCCCATCAGTCCGTAGATGCCGAGAATCTCGCCCTGGCGCAGTTGCAGGCTGATGTCCTGGAATTCGCCGGCGCGGCTCAGGCTGTCGACGTCCAGGCAGCATTCGGCGGCGCATTCGCGGCCGACCTTGTGGTCGATGCGGGTCAGTTCCTGGCCGACGATGCCGCGCACCAGGTGGGCGCGGTCGATATCGGCCATGCGCCCGGTCTCAACGAAGGCGCCGTCGCGAAAGATGCTGTAGTCGTCGGCGATTTGCGCCAGTTCGCTGAGACGATGCGACACATAGATGATGCCGGCACCACGGGCGGTGAGGCGGCGGATCGCCTTGAACAGGGTTTCGGCCTCGCGCTCGCCGATGGCCGAGGTGGGCTCGTCCATGATCATCACCTGGCAGTCGTGGCTGAATGCCTTGGCGATCTCCACCAGCTGGATCTGCGCCACGCTCAGGCGATGCATGGGGCTGGTGGCGTCGACGTCGAACTCCAGGCCTTCCAGCAGTTCGCGAGTGCGCCGGTTGAGCTCCTTGCTGTCGACGATGCAGCCGGCGCGGCGCGGTTCGCGGCCCAGCCAGATGTTTTCGGCGACGGTCATGTAGGGAATGGGTTCCAGCTCCTGGGTGATCATCGCGATCCCCGCCGCGAGTGCTTCGCTGGGGCGGTTGAACTGGACGGGGGAGCCGTTGAGCAGGATGGTCCCGGCGTCACGCTGGGTGATGCCCATCAGGATGCTCAGGAAAGTCGATTTGCCTGCGCCATTGCCGCCGCACAGGGCGTGGACGCTGCCGGCCCGCAGAGAGAGGCGCCCCTCACGCAGGGCAGGAATCCCGGCGTAAGCCTTGGCGACGTGTTCAGCCTGGAGCAGTAATGGCGTGGCCATCGGCGTGTCCTCGTGCTGTGAATTCTTATTAGGTCGCACAGTCATGTTTCGCTGTGAGCATATGTGTATCAAATGAAATTCTGATCAGTCAATCTCTTTCACTGAAAAGTTGTAAATGGACGGATTTGCGCAAAGTAAGCCGGTTTAGAGGGCTTTGACTGGAAGGTCAGCTAAATCCTGCTTGACAGGGCGACTGGAATATCCGAGAAATGACTGAGCTAAATTTCACCGAGTGATCATATGATCACTCTCCAGCACCCAAAACGGCAGCGGAGCCAAACGCCATGAACACACCTTTCCCGGTGGCTATCGGATGCGATGAAGCGGGTTATGAGCTCAAAGAACTGTTGAAGCGCCATATCGAGGCGCTGGGTTACCCGGTGACGGACTTCGGCACCCATTCCACGGCGCCGGTGCTGTACCCGGACATTGCCCTGGCGGTGGCCACGGCGATCAATGCCGGCGAGCAACGCTTGGGCGTGCTGGTGTGCGGCACTGGCATCGGCATGGCCATCTCGGCCAACAAAGTCCTGGGGATTCGTGCGGCCCAGGCCCATGACACTTATTCGGCGGAGCGGGCACGCAAGAGCAACGATGCGCAGATCCTGTCCATCGGTGCACGGGTGATCGGCGCGGAACTGGCCAAGAGCATCGTCAAGTCGTTCCTGGAGTCGGAGTTCGAAGCCGCGCGTTCCGGGGCCAAGGTCGACCGCATCAACGCGATCGAGCGTGATGGGCATCAGTAGTGGACGGAACGGGGCAAGAGTCGGGAGAATGCGCCTTTGACACCGAAACGGAAGCCCGTGCCCATGAGTGACAGTACCCAGCGCATCGCCAGCGACATCGACCTGATGACCGAAGTGGCGATGCTCTATTACCTTGAGAACGTCACTCAGGAAGCCATTGCCAAGCGCTTCGACCTGTCCCGGGCAAAAGTCAGCCGCCTGCTCAAACGCGCACGGGATGAAGGGATTGTCGAGGTGCGGGTGTTGCAGCACCCGGCGATGAACAACGAGCTGGAACAGGCGCTGGTGGAGCGCTTCCAGCTGGACCGCGCGTTGATTGCGGTGGACCACAGCGACCCGGACACCCAGCGCTCGGCGGTGGCGAGCCTGGTGGCCAACTACCTGAACAAAACCCTCAGTGACGGCATGATCGTCGCGGTGGGTATGGGGCGTAACGTCGGTGCGGTGGCCGATAATGTGTTTTTGCCGGTGACCCGCAACTGCACGTTTGTGTGCGCCATTGGCGGTTCGCTCAAGGCGGGTGAATACATGAACCCCGACCATATTTGCCGGCGCCTGGCCCTGCGGTTTGGTGGCGAGAGTGAAAGCCTGTACGCCCCGGCGCTGGTGGCCAACCCGGAACTGCGTGGGGTGTTGATCAGCAACGATACGGTGCGTTCCACGCTTGACCGTGCCCGCCGTGCGGACATGGCGTTGATCGGCATCGGTGACATGAGTGAAAACAGCAACATGGTGCGCATGGGGTGGTTTTCGCCCCAGGAAATTGCACAGGCGCGGTTGTCCGGCACCGTGGGGGACATGATGGGTTATGACTTCATCGACATTCATGGCCAGCCGGCGGTCAACGCGATTCAGGGGCGGGTGATCGGGTTGACGGTGCAGGAGCTGTTCCGGATTCCGGATGTGGTGGCGATTGCCAGTGAAAACACCAAGGCGGCGGCAACGCTGGGGGCGTTGCGCTCGGGAGTGATCAATACCCTGGCGACCACGGTGACCAATGCTCATACCATCCTTGCGCTGGATGACGCGACGCGTAAAAGCTGACACCGCCGATAGTCCAGGCCCTGAACATCACCTGTGGGAGCTGTCGAGCCTTGGCGAGGCTGCGATGGCATCACCGCGGTATGACTGGAGTACCGAGTTGTCTGCATCGCGGACAAGCCCGGCTCCCACAGTTGACTGCCTCAGGGTTTCCACACCTGCACATCCTGCGCATCCACCGCCTTGGGCAACAACCCCGCCTTGAAGAACGCATCCGCAATTTTCTGCTGTTCCCCCAACTGATCCAGCGTCACCGGTTGCACCTCATAGCTGCGATGAGCATTGGCGGCCTCGACAGTCTCCACATCCAGGTTGCCCCACAATGGCCCCAGCACTTTCGCGGCATCACGCGGGTGGCTCTTCACCCACTCGCCAGCCTGGTGCAACTGCTCGTACACCAGCTTCAGCACTTCCGGATGCGCCTGGGCATAGGGCGTACCCGTCAGGTAATAGCGCTTGTAACTGGCCAGCCCGGTACCGTCCGCAAGGGTGCGGGTGGGCAGTTGGCGCTGCACGCTGGTGAGGAACGGTTCCCACGTGACCCAGGCATCAACCTTGTTGTTTTCAAACGCAGCGCGGCCATCGGCGGGCGTCAGGTACGCCGGCTCGATATCGGAGAAGGCCAGCCCCGCCTTGTTCAAGGCAGCGATCAATAAATAGTGAGTGCCGGCGGCCTTGGTCACGGCGATTTTCTTGCCTTTCAAATCCGCCAGTTGCTGAATCGGCGAGTCCTTGCGCACCACGATCGCCTGGGCTTGGGGCGAGGGCGCTTCCTGGGCGAAGTAGGTGAGCTTGGCCTGGGCGGCCTGGGCGAAGATCGGTACGGTGTCGGCCACGTCAGCGCTGATATCCACGTTACCGACGTTGAGTGCTTCCAGCAGCGGCAGGCCACTGGGGAACTCGTGCCAGGTGACGTCGATGCCGTCGGCCTTGAGGGCTTTTTCCAGGGTGCCCTGGGTTTTCAGCAAGGTGATCAGGGTCGAGGATTTCTGGTAACCGATGCGTACGGTTTCCTGGGCTTGTGTGCTCAGGGTGGTGCAGAGGCCCAGTGTGGCAAGGCCTGCGATGAAAAGGCGATGGAGCGAAAACTGGGGCATGGCGTGCTCGACTCTTAATGGATTAAGGTGAGCTTATTGTTCTAAAAAACATTCGATAAATAATTTTTCGATCTTAGCTTAGGCCTTTATCGGGTGCGCCGGTCGCGGCCTTTCAGCGTCAGGATGAAGGAGGGCGGTATGCAGTTGTATGTTGTTCGTCACGGCGAAACTCAAGCCAATGCCGAGGGGCGTTACCAGGGCTCGCTGGACATTGATCTCAACGAACGGGGCGTGCTGCAGGCGCGGGAGTTGCGGGAAAAATTGCCGGCGCAGATCGACGCCGTCATCGTCTCGCCGCTGCGCAGGGCTCAGCAAACGGCGGCCATTGTGTTTGCGGATGATGGGCTGCAACTGCCTACGCTGGATGCGTTTCGTGAGCGCGGCGTGGGGGTGTTTGAGGGACTGACCCAGGCGGAGGCGGCGCAGCGTTATCCCGACCTTTGGGCGCAGAATATTACCCGGCAATGGGAGCGGGCACCCACGGACGGTGAGTCAATCTCGCAGTTCGTCGAGCGCATCCGGGGCGGATTGAATCAGTTGCTGGTGAACCATGGGCAACAGGTGGTGGTGCTGGTTGCCCATGGGGTTGTCGCCAAGGCGATTCGCGCATTAGTTCGCGATGATTTCTCAGACTTCTTCGACTGGCAGTTGCGCAATGGCGAAGTGCTGAGCCTCAACATCGACGCAGAGCCCAATGTGGCGAGGGAGCTTGCTCCCGTTGGGGGGCGAAGCGCCCCCTGGTAGGCCGCTGCGGTCTTTCAGGATGGGCCGGTCAATGCTTTTGGGGTTGCTGCGCAACCCAGCGGGAGCAAGCTCCCTCGCCACAGTGTGGGTGTGAGTCATGTCTACAGGGGAGCGCTCAACGCTTGCGCAAACGCCTGGGGCGTAGGGCTTTCCGGCCAGGTCGGAACACCCTCCGCCAGCGTTACCCACGGCTGCTTGTGCCGCAGCCAGATATGCGCCACCGGCTGCACGGACGGGCTCTCATCCAGTGTCCCGACCCGCAGCACAACCAACCCCGGCGCGGCCGTCGTGGTGTTGCAGATCCGCGTATGGCACACCCCGCACAACCGATGTTCCGAGCGCTGCCCATCAACGTCATAGGCATATTCCGTCAGCGAACCTTCAACCCGCAGCGCATCCGCCGGCAACAGCGCATGCAGGGCAAACGCGCTGCCGCTCCAGGTCTGGCAGTGGCGGCAATGGCAGGCATACACCGCCAGCGGCGCGTCCTTATCGAGGGTGTAGGTCACGCGGGCGCAGCGACATTGGCCGGTGAGTGTCATCAAAAACGATCCTGTGCAAAGTGAGGGCGAAAGCCCCATCGGTTATGCTCGCCAGCATGCCGCAGCCTCCGAACAAAGAACATCCGCCAAAACTGCCCAGCGGCTCACAGGAAATGTATGAACGCCCCGCAACTCCAATGGGAAACCCAGCGCGCCTTCCTCGCCGTGTTGCGCACCGGCAGCCTGTCGGGCGCGGCCCGTTTGCTGGGGTTCGCCCAGGCCACCGCGCGGCGAAGGATCGAGGCCCTGGAGCAGAGCGTCGGGGTCAGCCTGTTTATCCGCTCACCCGCCGGGCTGTTGCCCACCGACACGGCCAAGGACCTGATCAGCCACGTTGAAGCGATGGCCGTTGCCGCCAACGCCTTCAGCCGCGCAGCCTCGGCCGACACGGCCCTCGCCGGCGGCACGGTGCGGCTCACCAGCGGCAAGCTGCTGGGCGTTGAAGTGCTGCCGCCCATGTTGCGCAGCCTGCGCCGTGATCATCCGCAATTGGCCATCGAACTGAGCGTATCCAATCGGCCGCAGGCACTTGCCCGGCAAGAGGCCGACGTCGCCGTACGCATCCGTCGCCCGGTCGAATCCACGGTGGTCGCGCGCAAGGTCGGCGACCTTCACGTAGGGTTGTACGCCGCGCCCGAACTGTTGGCAGAGCAGGGCACGCCGGACACCGTTGCGCAATTGCACGGCTACCCGCTGATCGGGCCGGACCGCAACTTGCTGGAGATCGAATTCCTGGGTGAGCGCGGTTTCGACTGTTCGGCGCCCAGTACGGTGATTCGCACCGACGATCACCTCGCGCAGTTGGCCGCGTTGCGTGCGGGGCTGGGGATCGGCGTGTGTTCAGCCCAGGTGGCGCAGCGTCACGGGCTGGTGCGGGTGTTGCCCGCGCAGGTGGATTTCAAGGTTGACGTGTGGATCGCCATGCATCAGGACATGCGCAAGGTCCCGCGCATCGCCGTGGTGTTCGATGGCTTGGGCGCGGCCCTGACGGACTTCCTTCAGCCGCGATAACGCAACGCTTCCACCAACAGCGCAAACGCGGGTGAAGCCTGGCGGCCACCATGACCCATATCGCGATTAACGAAATGCTCGACGGCAAGGTGGTGGACTGTATGGAGCAGGTCAGCGACGCTCAGTACTCGACCGCGCAATAACACCTGAACGGTGCTCCTCCTCGCGCAACTGGGCGCTCATGGTGTCGCAACTGTGCGTCCACGCCCTCAGCCATTCAGGCATCGCGGGTGATACCTCGGCCAATCCCAGCTCCCGCACAAAATCTGCGGCGGGGAGGGTGCCCTTGGCCGAGCGAAACAGCCCGCGCATCACCACTACTCCGACCACGCGGCCCCGGCTGACGAAGCGGTGCTCCATCACGCTCCATTTTTGATCCCAGCCCAGAATCCGGGTGTGGATTTCAAACGCTTCGAACAGCTTCAATTCCCGTCGGAACTTGCCCCAGGTGTCACCGACAACCGGCAGCGCCTTATTGCGCAAAGCCACGCGAAATGCGCCGCTGCGCAGTACGAAATCCATGCGCCCGACATCGGCCAGGGTGAAATACCGGCCGTTGGTGACGTGCCGGTTGAGGTCAAGGTCCAGCGGCCAGACACGCATCCGTACAACGGTGGTGGCCAGGCCATCGACGGGCTTGCGCCAGGGGCGCCGAAACAGCATGAGCAGTAAGCGAAACCAGAGATTCATGAATTAGCCGAGCAGTGATTGAAGCTCGCACTGTAGTGCGGAGGAATCAGGTAAGGTAGGTGCGCAAATGACTTATTTCATGCGAAAAGCGCAATCTGGAATTTTTATGCACATTACCCTGCTCCTGGCCGATCGGTGTTCGGCTGCCAGCGCCACGCTCGCCCTTGAGATGCTGAGTGCGGCCAATCTGTTTGCCGAGGGCAAGCAGCCCTTTGAAGTGGTCGTCGTCTCGCTCGACGGTCAGGTCGTCAACGCTTGGGGCGGGCAGTGCTTGCAGGTTGATTGTTCGATGGCACAAGTAGGGCACACGGATCTGGTGCTGATACCGGGGTTTTTGTTCACCTTGAAAGAGGCCTTGCCGGCGTTTCCCGCCTACGGTGCATGGCTGCGCAAGCAGCACGCGCAAGGCGCGGTGGTTGCATCAATGTGCACCGCCGCGTTCATGCTTGCCGAGAACGGTCTACTGGATGGGTTGCGCGCCACCACTCACTGGGCTTTTGCCGAACTCTTTGCCCGGCGCTACCCCGGGGTGACGTTGCAGGAGACGCAGATCCTCTGTGAAGAAAACCGGGTGATCACCAGCGGCGGGGCGAGTGCTGCGATGGACCTGCTGTTGCATCTGATACGCCGCTTCGGCACACCGGAGTTGGCGCATACCTGCAGCAAGTACCTGCTGATCGACAACGTGCGCAGTGAGCAATCCATCTATGTGATGTGGTCATCGCCTAAAAATCACGGCGACGGAGATATTTTGCGGGTGCAACACTGGCTGGAGCAGCACTTTGCACAAGCCGTTGTAATCGATGACCTGGCTCGGCGCTTTGGTTTTGGCGTTCGCAATTTCAAGCGGCGCTTCAAGGAGGCCACCAGCTATACACCCATTGCCTACCTGCAAACCCTGCGTTTGGAGCGGGCCAAGCTACTGCTGGAAACCACCCGCATGACGCTGGACAGCATCACCTACGCCGTAGGCTATGAGGACAGCAATTCCTTCCGCCGCTTATTTGAGCAACGGGTGGGTGTGTTGCCGGTGGCTTATCGCAAGAAATTCCAGCCCGCCCTCAACTGAGTCAGCGCCGCAACTGCGGCTCGCCTTCAATGCAGCTCACCAGAAACTCCATCACCACCTTCACCGAAGGCGAGCGGCGCATATCCGGATACACCGTCAGCCAGATATCGCGAACCGGGCCTTCGGTGTTCGTTGCCAACCGCACCAATGCCGCGTCGTGATCGCCCACCAGCGTGGGCAACACCACTGCACCCACCTGGGACCGGGCGGCCATTTGCTGGGTGATCAGGTCGCTGGCGGCGAAGTCAATCGTGCGGTTGCCGCGCACCTGATGCATCCACGCCTGTTGGGGCAGGTGGTCGCGGGTGGCGTCATAGGCAATGAATGTCCACTGTTCAGCGGGTAACTGCTTGAGCTCGGGCGTGGCATAGAGCCCGAAACGCACGGCGCCGACCTTTCTGCGTACCAGCGCTTCCTCATCGGGACGCACCGTGCGCAGGGCAATGTCGGCTTCGCCTTTGTCGAGGGCGGCCAGCGTCGTCGAGGACATCAACACGATATTCAGCTTGGGATACTGCGCCCTGAACCGTGCGACATGGGGCGCGATGCAGTGGATGGCAATCGACGGCGGGCAACTGACCCGCACGGTGCCGGCCACTTCGATCGAGGCCACGCGGGACAGGCGCATCACTTCTGTGGCCATCTCGCCCATGCCGGCCGCCAGCTTCGCCAGTGCCAGGCCTTCCTCGGTGAGCGGCCGGCTGCGGGGCAGGCGATCCACCAGTTTGACGCCGAGGGCTTTTTCCAGGGCATCGACGCGCCGGCCAACAGTGGCGTGTTCCACCTGCAGTTCGCGGGCGGCAGCCGACAGTGATTGGGTGCGCGCCAGCACGGTGAAGAAATACAGATCCTGCCAGTCGAACATCGGGTTATTTTCGCACGGAGGGTGGGAGGTATTGGGGAATTCTCGTACAGAGTAGCGCCTTTTACCATGGCGCATTCCCACTGCAAACGGAGTTGTCTCGCGATGAAAGCCCTCACCCTTGAAACCTACGGCGGCCCGGAAGTTGTTCAACTGCGCCTTGATGTGCCCAAACCCCAAGTGACCGCCGGCCATGTACTGGTCAAGGTGGCCTGTGCCGGGATCAATTTCATGGATGTTCACACCCGCCAGGGCAAGTACGCCAAGTCGGTGACCTACCCGGTACGGCTGCCGTGCACTCTGGGTATGGAAGGGGCCGGTGTGGTGGTGGCGGTAGGCGAGGGCGTGAGCCATCTGGCGCCGGGTGATCGAGTGGCATGGTGCATTTCATGGGGCGCGTTCGCCGAATACGCCAGCGTGCCCGCCGCGCGAGTGGCGCAAATTCCCAATGCGATCGGCTTCGATCAGGCGGCTGCGGCGATGTTCCAGGGCTGCACGGCTCACTACCTGATTGAAGATGTTGCGCGGTTGCAGGCGGGCAACAGCTGTTTGATCCACGCGGCGTCCGGCAGCATCGGCCAGTTGCTGGTGCAAATGGCCCATCGGCTCGGTGCCACGGTGTTCACCACCGGCAGCAGCGTCGAAAAGTGCGCGATTGCCCTTGAGCGTGGCGCGGATCAGGCCTGGCAATACGACGGGTTTGCCGAGCGGGTGTTGGAGGCCACGCAAGGGCAGGGCGTGGATGTGGTGTTCGATTCGGTGGGCAAGGCCACCTTGCGCGAGAGCTTCAGGGCTTGCCGCACGCGGGGGGTGATCGTCAATTACGGCAACGTCTCCGGTTCGATCACTGATCTGGACCCGATGGAGTTGGGGGAAGCCGGTTCACTGTTCCTGACTCGCCCACGGCTCAACGACCACATGGCCGACGGCCCTACGGTGCAAAGGCGTGCCAATGCGGTGTTTGCGGCGATGCTCGAAGGTTCGCTGACGGTGGATATCGAAGGGCATTACACGCTGGAAGAGGTGCAGCAGGTGCACGCGCGGATTGAGGCACGGCAGCAGATTGGCAAGGCGGTGGTGTGGCTGGATCGTGAACTTCACTAATGGCCAGAGAGCTTGTGTGGCGAGGGAGCAAGCTCCCTCGCCACAGGGGTCGTGGCGCTTGTGAGGATCAGTTAACAGCAGGCGAAAAAAAGCCGGCTGATCAGGCCGGCTGGGGGGTGGACCGCGAACCACAGTCGTTACGCGCGGTTTTCCATCAGGCGGTCTGCACCACCTTCAGCCACACGGTTTTCTTGAAGGCGATCAGCACCACCTTCAGCAACACGACGTTCCAGCAGGCGATCAGACCCGCCTTCAGCAACGCGGCGTTCCAGCATACGGTCAGACCCACCCTCAGCCACGCGGCTGTCCATCAGGCGATCCGCGCCGCCTTCAGCGAGGGCAGGTTGGGTAAAGGCGCTTACAGCAAGTACCGAGAAAGCGAGGCTAAGCAAGAGTTGGCGTTTCATGAGGGTGTGCTCCGGGAAAGTCGTTGGTTGGTATGGATGCGATGTTACGCGGCAGATTTTTTAAGAGAACTTCATTGGGCTGATGGTGACTATCGACGCCAGCGATGGCCCGTTTTCCCGGGCCATCGCGTCGCTCATCACGGCATTTCTGGCAGTTCCCGAGGGCGCAGGTCGAACACCAGCACCTCGGCGTCCTCCCCATGGCTCAGGTGAATCTCCCGCTCATCGCGCACTCGGGCACCGTCGCCTTCGTGCAAGCGCTGGCCATTGACTTCAACGCTGCCCCGCGCCACATGGATGTAGGCGTAGCGTTCCGGGGCCAGCGGCAGGCTGGCGGTTTCAAAGCCGTTGAACAGCCCGGCATACACCCGCGCGTCCTGGCGCACGCCGAGGGAGCCGTCGGTGCCTTCCGGCGAGATGATCAACTGCAACCGGCCGCGTTTCTGCGCCTCGGTGAAGTGCTCCTGCTGATAGCGCGGTTCGGCGCCCGCCACATCCGGCACGATCCAGATTTGCAGGAAGTGCACGCCCTGGGTGTGGCTGTGGTTGAACTCGCTGTGGGCCACGCCGCTGCCGGCGCTCATCAGTTGCACGTCGCCGGGGCGAATCACCGAACCGGTGCCCAGGGTGTCCTTGTGTTCCAGGGCGCCTTCGAGCACATAGGAGAAAATCTCCATGTCGCGGTGCGGGTGTTGGCCGAAGCCCTTGCCGGCGGCAACCCGGTCATCGTTGATCACCAGCAGGTCGGAAAAACCCTGTTCTTTGGGATTCCAGTAGTTGGCGAACGAGAAGGTGTGGAACGACTTCAACCAACCGTGATTGGCGGCGCCGCGTTCCGAGGCTTTGCGAAGGGTCAGCATAGGGTGTTCTCCTCAAGGGAAGCCTGGCTGCGAGATGCAGGGCTTCGGTGTGAGGAGAAGATTACTGGTTAACGATAGGTTGATTAAGAAGCTGAAATCGGAATGACTGTCTCTTTTAGGTTGACGATCGCCAGCTGTGCCGTCCGCAGATGATGGCGGTAGCGCAGCTGAAGTTTGCGCCAGGCCATTGGGTTCACGCCTTCGCTGCGGCTGAACAGGTGACAGAAGTGCGCCTGGTCGCAGAACCCGCATTCCTGGCTGATCTGCGTCAGGCTCAGGGCGGAGCCGGTGATCAGCACCTTGGCCTGCTTGATGCGTTGCTGGCGAATCCATTCCTGGGGCGATACACCGGTGGTGCGCTTGAAGGCCCTGGAGAAATGGCTGCGGGACAGCTCACAGGCGCGAGCCAGTTCCGTCACCTCCAGGGGGCCAGCAAGATTGGCGAGGATCAATTGCTTGACCCTCTGTTCCCGCTCTGAACACAGGGTTCCGGTTGCAGCTGCTGGTTGAGCCATGATCGCTATCCGTGGTCGATGGGCGCTTGTTTTCACACACCTTACCGGTGAATGAATCCCCAGTGTAGACCGCTGCAAGCATCTGTTGAACTGAGCACATGCATGCAATTTTTCTGGATCGGGCCGTCGCACACTAGCGCGAACGTTCAAGCATCCAGGGGAAGGGCACGATGGACTCAACAGCACAAGGCGGGCCGGACGAGGTCGTGACCCTGGTGGTCAAGCACCGCATAAAACCCGGGCTTGAAGCCGACTACGAAGCCTGGCTGCGACGCATCGTGCGTATTGCCGGTGAGCGTCCCGGCCACCTCGGCGTTGACGTGGTGCGCAGCAAGCAGGGCGGCCTTGCGTTGTTCACCTGCGTGCTGCGTTACCGCTCCACCGAAGACCTGGAGCGCTGGCTCGATTCGCCGCAGCGCCTGGAGCTGATCAACCAAGCCGCACCGATGCTGGCCGACGGCGACCAGACCGAAGTCGGCGCGGTCAACGAGTTCTGGTTCTCGCCCCTGGCCGATGCTGCCGCCAAGCCGCCGCGCTGGAAACAGGCAGTGGTCACGCTGCTGGTGATCCTGCCGCTGACCTTGCTGGTGCCGATCATCTGGGGCCCGGTACTGCGGCTGCACCCGTTCCTGTCCAACTACATCGTCGCCACCTTCCTGGTCACCCTGACCATCGTTTTACTGGTGGTTTACCTGCTGATGCCGGCGGCCACCCGCCTGTTCGCGCCCTGGCTTGAAGCCTCTGTAAAGGAAACCCTATGAACGCCGACCTGATTCTGTTCAATGGCCAGTTCCACACCGTGGACCGTGAAAATCCCCGCGCCACGGCAGTTGCGATCCACCAGGGACGCTTCGTCGCGGTGGGTACCGACGGTGAAGCCATGGCCCTGCGCGGCAGTGGTACCCAGGTCATCGACCTCAAGGGTCGCACCGTCATCCCTGGCCTCAACGACTCGCACCTGCACCTGATCCGTGGCGGCCTGAACTACAACCTCGAACTGCGCTGGGAAGGCGTGCCGTCACTGGCCGATGCCCTGCGCATGCTCAAGGATCAGGCTGACCGCACGCCCACGCCGCAGTGGGTGAGGGTGGTGGGCGGCTGGAACGAATTCCAGTTCGCTGAAAAGCGCATGCCCACCCTCGACGAACTCAACCAGGCCGCCCCCGACACGCCGGTGTTCGTGCTGCACCTGTATGACCGCGCCTTGCTCAACCGTGCCGCCCTGCGGGTGGCCGGCTACACCAAGGACACGCCGAACCCGCCCGGCGGCGAGATCGTGCGCGACCATAACGGCAACCCCACCGGCATGCTGGTGGCGCGGCCCAACGCGATGATTCTCTACGCGACCCTGGCCAAGGGCCCGAAACTGCCCCTGGAATACCAGGTGAATTCCACCCGCCAGTTCATGCGCGAACTCAACCGCCTGGGCCTGACCAGTGCCATCGACGCCGGCGGTGGTTTCCAGAACTATCCCGACGATTACGCCGTGATCGAACAGTTGGCCAAGGACCAGCAACTGACCGTGCGCATCGCGTACAACCTGTTCACCCAGAAGCCCAAGGAAGAACTCAGCGACTTCAAGAACTGGACCGGCAGCGTGACCCTGCATCAGGGCGACGACTATCTGCGCCACAACGGCGCCGGCGAAATGCTGGTGTTCTCGGCGGCCGACTTCGAAGACTTCCTCGAACCACGCCCAGACCTGCCGCTGACCATGGAGCAGGAACTGGAGCCGGTGGTGCGCCACCTGGTGGAACAGCGCTGGCCGTTCCGCCTGCACGCCACCTACAACGAGTCGATCTCGCGGATGCTCGACGTGTTCGAGAAGGTCAACCGCGACATCCCGTTCAACGGCTTGCCATGGTTCTTCGACCACGCCGAAACCATCACCCCGCAGAACATCGAGCGCGTGCGGGCGCTGGGCGGCGGCATCGCGATCCAGGACCGCATGGCGTTCCAGGGTGAGTACTTTGTGGAGCGCTACGGCGCCAAGGCCGCCGAGGCCACGCCGCCGATCAAGCGCATGCTCGCCGAAGGCGTGCCGGTGGGCGCTGGCACCGACGCCACCCGGGTGTCGAGCTACAACCCCTGGACCTCGCTGTACTGGATGGTCAGCGGCCGCACCGTCGGCGGGCTGGAACTGCACGCCGAGGGGCTGCCCCGGCTGACGGCCCTGGAACTGTTCACCCACGGCAGCGCCTGGTTCTCCTCCGAGCAAGGCAAGAAGGGCCAGATCAAGGTCGGCCAACTGGCGGACGTGGCGGCACTGTCGGCGGACTTCTTCAGTGTCGACGAGGAAGCCATCAAGTGGATCGAATCGGTACTCACCGTGGTCGGCGGCAAGGTGGTGTACGGCGCCGGCGACTTTGAAGATTTCGCACCACCCAGCGTGCCGGTGCTGCCGGACTGGTCGCCGGTGGTCAAGGTACCGGGCCACTGGCGCCCGGCGTCAGCGCTGCAAGCCCAGGTGCACCAGTGCAGCGGCCCCTGTGGCGTGCATGCCCATAGCCATGAACGGGCGCGTCTCTCGAACGTGCCGGTCAGCGACTTCCAGGGTTTCTGGGGCGCGTTTGGCTGCTCGTGTTTTGCCTTCTGAATCTAACCCCAAAAGAGTATTCCCATGACTTACAAACGCCTGAACAAAGATGACGCCGTGGTCCTGCTGGTGGATCACCAGACCGGCCTGATTTCCCTGGTGCAGGACTTCTCGCCCAACGAATTCAAGAACAACGTCCTGGCCCTGGCAGACCTGGCCAAGTTCTTCAAGCTGCCGACTATCCTCACCACCAGTTTCGAAAGCGGCCCCAACGGCCCGATGGTGCCGGAGCTGAAAGAACTGTTCCCGGACGCGCCGTACATCCCGCGCCCTGGCCAGATCAACGCATGGGACAACGAAGATTTCGTCAAGGCAGTGAAAGCCACCGGGCGCAAGCAACTGATCATTGCCGGTGTGGTGACCGACGTGTGCGTGACCTTCCCGACGCTGTCGGCCCTGGCTGAAGGGTTTGAAGTGTTTGTGGTGACCGATGCTTCGGGCACCTTCAATGAGACCGTGCAACAGGCGGCGTGGGCACGCATGACGGCGGCCGGTGCACAGCTGGTGAACTGGTTCTCGGTGGCCTGCGAGCTGCAAGGGGATTGGCGCAACGACATGGAAGGCCTGGCGAATCTGCTGTCGCCGCGTATTCCCAACTATCGCAATTTGATGAACAGCTACTCGGCGCTGACGGCCAAATAAACCGCTCTCTGATATGCAGGTAATCCAATGTGGGAGCGGGCTTGCTCGCGAAGGCGGTGTGCCAGTCAATACATGTACCGACTGACCCACCGCCTTCGCGAGCAAGCCCGCTCCCACATTTTGATTTGTGGTGTGGCGACTGACCGGCTATAAAACAGCCCAGCGTCCACCGAGAAGCGACAATGAACCCCTTCGAAGACATGCGCCTGTTTTGCCAGGTCATGGAATCCGGCAGTTTCACCGCTGCCGCCGAGCATCTTGGCCTGTCCAAGCAATTTGTCAGCCGCCGCCTGATCCAGCTGGAAGAGCGCCTCGGCGTACGCCTGCTCAACCGCTCCACCCGCCGCCTGGACGTCACGCCGCTGGGCCAGAGTTACTACGAATCCGCCCTGCGCCTGCTCAGTGAAGTCGAGCAAGTGGAGCAGGGCATCGCCGGGCAAAACACCGAGCCCCGAGGCACCATTCGCCTGAGCGCGCCGTTGTCGTTTGCCATGGCGCACCTGGGTTGCCTGTTGCCGCTGTTCCTGCAACGCCACCCTCATGTCACCGTGGAAGTGGACCTTAGCGACCGCCCGGTAGACCTCATCAGCGAGGGCTACGACCTGGTGCTGCGCATCGGCACCCTCGAGGATTCGACCCTGATCGCCCGACGCATCGCCAGTGTGCAGCGCGTCTACTGCGCCAGTCCCGACTACCTGGCCCGCCACGGCACGCCGCAGAGTCCCGATGACCTGGCCGATCACGCATGCCTGCCTTACGGCCATGGTCGCCAGGTCCAATGGCACTTCAAGGTCGATGGCAAACCCCACACCCGCAACGTCAGCGGGCGCATGCGGGTCAACAACGGTGAGCTGCTGCGGGATGCCGCCGTGGCCGGGTTGGGCATCACCTACCTACCCAATTTTATCGTTGCCCAAGCCTTGCAGGACGGCCGCCTGGTGACGCTGCTGGATGACTGCGCGCCCGAACCCCTGACCCTTTCCGCCGTTTACCCCCAGCACCGCCAGAGCTCGCGCCCGGTGCAGGCGTTGATCGAGTTCCTGCGTGAACGCCTGGCCGGCGGTTGTTGAATCAGAACGCGTACTGCACCCGGCTGTAGTAATACCCGCCGGTAAACCCGAACGGCGAATAGCTGCCCCAGTTATCGCCGAACGACGAGTTCTTCACGCCGATGTGATCCGGGTATTTGTCGAACAGGTTCTGCGCACCTACGGCCACCGTCAGCTGTTTGCTGATCGCGTAGGCCACGTCGAGGTCAGTGATCCACTTGGCCGAATACGTGCGGTCCAGGCTCGCGTCGCTGGAGCTGTTGACCTCGGTGTAGGTGCCGTAGCGAGTCAGGCGCAGGTTGACGTCGAAGTCGTGGATCGCCCAGTCGGCGGAGAAGATCATCTTGCTGCTGGGTGAAGTCTTGGTGATCAGTGCCCGTGACTGGCGACCCATCAACTGGAAGTTGCCCAGGGCGGCGAGCTGCGCCGGGGTGTCGTTGACGCTGAGGATCTGCGTGTGGTTGTAGTTCAGCGCCGCCGTCCATTTCACCGAGCCGTAGCGGTCGAGGTTCTGCCGGTAGTTGCCCACCACGTCCACCCCGGAGGTGCGGGTGTTGGCGCCGTTGGTGAAGTACTGCGCGCCCGCCGTGGCCGGTACGCCGATGCTGTCCAGCAGGGAGGCAATGCCCGGGCCCTGGAAGCGTTCGCTGAGCACCAGGCGGTCCCGCAGGTTGATCACGTAGCCGTCCACCGTGAGGCTCAAGTCATCGCTTGGGGTCACGGCGAAACCGAGGCTGAAGTTGGTCGAGCGCTCCGGCTTCAGTGACTTGGCACCCAATGCCTGAGCGCCGGCGGAATCCACCGGCAGGATCACGTAGTTATACGACTGGTACACGCCATTGATGGTGTCGAACCCGGTGGAGCGTGCGGTGAAGATCTCGTTGGCCAGGGACGGTGCGCGAAAGCCGTTGCTCACGGTGCCGCGCAGGGCGAACACCGGGTTGAACGCATATCGCGTGCTGAGCTTGCCGCTGCGGGTACCGCCGACGCCTTCGTTGTAATGTTCGTAGCGTCCGGCCACGCCGACGTACCACTGCTCGGTGGGGTAGAACCCGAGGTCGACATAGCTGGCGACGCTGTTGCGGCTGACCTTCTGCGCGTCTTCCGGACGGATGCCGTTGGTGACCTGGGCCCCCGGATCGGGACGCTGCCCGGCACGCGGATGGCCTGCCGGGAACACGTAGCCGCCATCGATATAGGAAGCCTCGGAGCCGGCGCGGGTCTCGTAGCTCTCGCGCCGGTGCTCCAGGCCGAACGCCACGTCCAGCGGCTTGGCCAGGCCGATCTCGTAGGTGTTTTTCAGGTCGAGGTTGGTGGTGAGCTGGTCGGCGATGTAGATCCCGGAGGTGAACTTGTTCGGTGTGCTTTCGCCCAGGGACGGGTTCTGGTTGTCGTAGGTGCGCTGCTTGGCGTAGTTGCGCCCGTAGGTGCTGCTCAGGTCCCAACCCCAACCGCCGCCAAGGTCGTTGCCCTTGGCACCGAAGGCCGATTGGAAGTCGGTCTCGTTGACCAGCCAGTACGGGCTGTAGCCATCGGGGTATCCATTGGGCCCGGTGGTGATGGTATTGCGGCCGTTGGGCAGGCGGAAGTTCTGGCCGTCGTTGTTCTCCCGGGTGGCCAGGGTGGAAAACGAGTACAGCGTCAGGTTGTCGTTCAGCGGCAGGTCGAGGTTGTACGCCACATCGCCCAACTGGCTGCGGGGCGAGCCGTAGCCTTTGTAGGTGTGGTGGCTGGAGGTGGCTTCGCGCGGGTCGGGGGAACCGTCCGCCAGCGGGTAGTAATGGCTGCTGTAGCCGTTGCTGCCGGCCTTGTTGTCGCGCTCCTGGTAGCGGGTGTCGAGGGACACGTTGAGCACCCCGGCTTCACCCACCTGGAAGCCATAGTTCAGCGCCTCCTGGCCGGTGCCGCGCTTGCCGTCGTAGTTCTGCCCCAGGGTGGTGTCGGAACTGCCGCCGGTGGTCTGCTTGAGGATGATGTTGATCACCCCGGAAATCGCATCCGAGCCGTATTGCGCCGCCGCACCGTCGCGCAGCACCTCAACATGGTCGATGGCAGCCACCGGGATCAGGTCGAGGTCGCTGGGGGCCGCGCCGCTGTTGATGCCGTTGATGTTCAGGGTGGCGCTGGTATGGCGGCGTTTGCCGTTGACCAGCACCAGTACGTGAGAGGCGGTGAGGCCGCGTAGGGTGGCCGAACGCACCACGCCGCTGGCATCCCAGCCGGCGCGGTCGGGCAGGTTGAACGAGGGGATGAGCTTGCCCAACGCTTCGAGCAAACTTGGCTTGCCCACGGCCCGCAGTTGTTCGCCGCTGATCACATCAATCGGCGTGGGGCTGGTGGTGACGGTACGTTGTTCGGCGCCACGGTTGCCGGTGACGACGACGGTGTCGAGGGTGGGAGAGCGGTCTTCGGCAGATTCGACGCCGAAGGACGCCAGGCCGCACGCCAGCGAGAGCGGCAGGAGTTTCAGATGATTGTACCGGTGTAGCCTTTTACGATGAGCGAGCTTGCTGTGGCCAGGGAGCTTGCTGTGGTGAGGAAGCTTGCTGTGACGAGGGAGCTTGCTGTGGTGAGGAAGCTTGCTGTGGCGAGGGAGCTTGCTCCCGCTGGGCTGCGTAGCAGCCCCAATACGGTCTTCCGAGGAAATTGCGGAGTCAGGCTTCAGGGCCGCTACGCGCCCCAGCGGGAGCAAGCTCCCTCGCCACAAAGGTGCCGTCAGCCAGTTGAATTTTCGCATGAGAGTGGAGCTCCTTGGTCTCGAGTGATGTCCCTGTCAGCGTTTGCGCGCGGCAACCGCTTCGATTTCTACCAGCCCGCCGGGCAATGGCAACGCGACGACTTGCACCGCGGTGCGCGCCGGTTTTTTCGGCTGCTCGGCACTGCCGAAAAACGGCGTGTAGCCTTCCTGCAACCCGGCAAAGTCGAGCTTGCCGCCCTTGGCTGGATCGCCCACCAGGAATATCCGCAGCTGCACCACATCTCCCAAATCCAGGCCCTGGCCTTGCAGCACACCCTTGAGCTTGTTGAGGATCGACGTGGTCTGGATGGCCGTGTCGCCATAGGCTGCAAACGAGTCTTTCGGTGCCTTGGGGTCATGCAGGTCGGCCAGCAACCCACTCACAAACAGCAGCTCGGTCTGCGGCGGCACCGACACCGCCAATGAGATCGGGAAATTCGAGTTCGGCAGCGGCACGCGCTTGATCTCATCGGCGTGGGCGGCAAGGGTGGTGGCGGTCATCAGCAGTCCTGCAAAAAGCGTCTTCATCGGTTCATTCCTTGAGAGAGAAAAGTCAGGCGGCGACGCCCGGTTGCTGGCGTTCGGCATGCCGGCCGATCAGCGAGACGATGCGCCGCGCCGAATCGGCGGCGCTGTTCTGCCAGATGCCGACGCCGCCGTGGGCGAGGGCGTCGCTGGCCAGGTACGTGCGGCCCTGGGGCTCGTTGAGCACGCGGTAGGCGCTTTCGCCGACCTCGTCGTTGACGATCCACGGGCCCTTGCTGTAGCTGACTTTCGACCAGTTGATCGCCACCGGTTTTTGCAGCTTGGCGCTGTGGCCGGGGTGCAACAGCTCCACCGCCTGGCGTGAGGAGGCGAACTGTTCAGCCAGGGATTTCTGGCTGAAGGCCTGGGCCGATTCACTGGTGTTGTAGGCCGCCACCAGAATCCCCTGGGCGCTGTTGAGGCGGTCGCTGGGGTACCACAGGCCTTTGACTTCATGGTCGAGGTACGACAGGCCGCCGTAGATGTTGAAGTCGGTTTCCCAGAAACGCGGCGCCTGCCAGGCCACCTTGTTGGCCTGGTCGCTTTGCGCGGTCTGGATCGCCTGCTTGAAGGGTGCCGTGAAGTTGGTTGGCAGCTTGGCCAGCAGCGGCAAGGGCACGGTGACAATCGCGTAGTCGGCACTCAGCACCTGGGTCTTGCCGCTGATACGGTCGCGGTAGGTGATCCGGCTGCCTTGCTCCGAGGTCTGGATATCGCTGACTTCGGCGTTGAAGCGCACCGCATCTTTCAGATGCTCGTAGAAGGCATACGGAATACGGTCCATGCCGCCCACCGGCTGGAACATGGTGGAGGAAAACTCCGGGATTTCATCGAACACAAGCGCGCCCCACAGCTTGGGATTGAGCAAGGTCTGCAGCTCCAGCGGCGCGCGGGTCACGCCGGTCTGGTCGCCGGCGCCGGGCACGCGGGTGTAGCCGGAGCGCACCGAACCCTTGTATTGCAGGTCGCCGTTGAGGTCGCCGTACACCTTGAGGAAACTCAGCAGCGCCTTCCGGTCATCCACGCTCAGGTCCTGGTCCAACGCCTTGCGGCTGACTGTGCGGGCCAGCAGTTCCGAGAGTTGGCCGCGGGTGTCGTTGACCGCCTGGCGCAGCTGGAATGCCGGTCGCTGCGTATCCGGCCGGGCCAGGGCGTTGCGGCTGCTGTTGACCAGTACTTGCAGCTCCACACCCAGCTCGCGGCAGTAGCCGAGGATCGTCTGGTGGTGGCTGGGAATACGCGCGGGGCCGGCGTTGAAAAACTGCCCGTCATCAAAGTCGACGGTCTGGCTGACGCCGTCGTCGAAATCGACCTTGGTGCCTCGGCGCAGGGTCCAGTTGCGTCCACCCACCCGGTCGCGGGCTTCCAGGATCGTCACGTTGAACCCGGCCTTGCGCAGCTCATAGGCGCTGACCAGCCCGGAGATCCCGGCGCCGACCACCACCACCTGCTTGCCTTTGCCGGTGCTGCCCAATTGCAGCGGGGTAAAGCTCGATGCCACCGCCTGAGGCGTCAGCCCCAGCGCGCCCAATGCGCTGACAGCGGCGGAATAACCGCCCACGGCGGCAATACGGGAAATCAGTTCCCTGCGGGTAAAAGCCATGATTCGCTCCTTGAGATAGCGGTTTGTCAGAGGTCGTAGCGCACGGTCAGCAACAGGGTTCGCGGGTCGTTGACCGAGTAGTAGCGGGCGCCGCTGGAGGGCACGTAGCCCACCGACTGCGGGTAGGCGCGGTCCAGCAGGTTTTTCACCGCCAGGGTGGTGGTCCAGTGGCCGTCGCCGCTGATGTAGCGGGTGTTGGCGTTCCAGAAGGTCTGTTGCGGGATTTCCTGGATGTCGTCGTTCAATGCGTTGGCGTAGGACTTGGTCTGGAACTGCGCATCGGTGCCTGCCAGCCAGGTGCCCGGCAGCCCGGCCGGGATGGTGTAGTTCAGGCCAACGCTCGCGTTCCAGCGTGGCGAGAACACCAATTGCTTGCCGTTGGCATCCACCCCGGCACCGCTGGCGTTCTGGAAGTCGTCGTACTTGCTTTGCAGGTAGCCGACGTTGGCGGTCAGTTGCAGGTCGCGGCTCAGGGCGGTGAGGGTTTCCAGCTCCACGCCGTAGGTGTGGGCACGGCCGACGTTGGTGCGCAGGCTCACCCCCAGCGCCGGGTCATAGGCGTTGGTTTGCAGGTCTTTGTAGTCGTTGTAGAACAGCGCGACGTTGGCCCGCAGGCGCTGGTCGAAGAAGTCGCCCTTGACCCCGGTTTCCCAGGTGGTCACGTCTTCCGGGGAGAACGCCTGTTCGGCGGCGGCCTGGGTGGGGGCGCGGTTGTCGTAGCCACCGGCCTTGAAACCCTTGGCGACGTAGGCGTACTGGTTCAGGTGCGGGGTCCAGGCGTATTCGAAGCCGATCTTCGGGCTGGTGGACTGCCAGGATTTGCTCGACTCGGCGGTGAAGTTGGTGCCGGTGATTTGCCGGTCGGTGTTGATCGCGTAGTTGGTGAAGTCGAAATTCTTGTGCTCGCGGGTAAAGCGCAGGCCGGCGATCAGCGACAGTTGTTGCGTCAGCTTGTAGGTGCCCTGGCCATACAGCGCATAGCTTTCGGTGTTGGTGGTGCTGTATTGGCCCTGGCCGATCACCCGATTGCGGGCGATGGAATAGGTAAGGTTGTCGCGGTCGGCGTCGAACTTCTCGCGGTACAGGTACACCCCGGTGCTGAAGCTGAAATCGTCGTAGTCGCCGTTGAGCTGGAACTCCTGGGTCGCATAGTTCTGCTTGTACAGGATCAGGTTGTTCTGGATCAGCGCGGCTTGCCCTGAGTTGTCGTAGTCCACCGGTTGGTGGAACGCCGAGTAGGCGGTCACCGATTTGAAGTTCAGGTTGTCATTGATCGCGTAAATCGCCCGCAGTACCGAGCTGCCCTGGTCCAGGCGGTTTTTCGGGTCGAGGCTGCTGTAGCTCTTGAATTTGTCGAAATGCCCGTTGGCGTCGAAAGGCGTGTAGCTGGTGGTGTCGCCCCGGTCGAAGGTACCGGCCAGGGTCAGTTGCACATCCCACGGCGAATCCACCGGCTTGTAGCGCAGCTTGCCGCGGTAGGACTGGATGTCGACGTTGTTTACATCCTTGCCCCGGGTGGGGTCGGAGACGGTGCCGTCGCGGCTCAGGCGGATCGCCGAGAAACTGCCGAACAGCGCGTTGTCCACCAGCGGGCCGCTGATCAGCAGGCGTGCGTTCTGGGCGTCGTAGTTGCCGGCGCCCAGCTCTACAAAACCACGGGTTTCCTGGGTCGGATCGCGGGTGATCACGCGGATCGCACCGGCGCTGCTGTTGCGCCCGTACAGGGTGCCCTGGGGCCCGCGCAGCACTTCGACACGCTCCACATCGTTGAAGTCGAGCATCGACGAAATCGCACGCGGGATGTACAGGTCATCGGCATACACGGCGACGGCGGCTTCCTGGATCGGGTCGGTTTCACCGATACCGCGAATGCCGTAGGTCTGCGCGCTGTAGGAGATCGACTGGCGGCTGAGTGTCAGGTTCGGCACCTGGCCCGAGAGGTCGCGCACGCTGTTGATCTGCTTGTCTTCCAGGGCCTTTTCATCAAACGCGGAAATCGCCAGCGGGGTTTTTTGCAGGTCTTCGCTGCGGTGCTCGGCGGTGACATTGACCACCGGCAGGGCGGTGTCGTCGGCGTGAACGGCGAGGCCGAACAGGGCGAGGGAGATGGCCAGTGCCAGGCGATTGGGTACGGCGGTAGGACTCATGATGGACCCCTGAGGTGGTTGACGGTTTAGGCAAAATTGGGCCTCCACCTGGTCAGGGGTCGGTACTGGATGTAACAGTATTTGTATAAATGCCGGGCGTAAAAGTCCGATTAGTTATAAGTTAATTATAAAAAATAGGTATGTATTGGTTTAAATGTGATGCGTAAGGCTGATGATATTTTTCAGCCGACAAAAAACAAATGTGGGAGCGGGCTTGCTCGCGAATGCGGTCGCTCAGTCAACATTGATAGTGACTGAAACACCGCATTCGCGAGCAAGCCCGCTCCCACATTTTGATTTCTGTTGGGTTTAGTAACCGCGTTGGGTATCAGCGAGGTTTTCCAGCGGCCGATCACTCAGATACCTTTCCAGATTGCCCAGGAAACTGTCCGCAATGTCATGCCGGCTATTGGTCGAAATCGCCGACGTATGCGGCGACACCCTGACCCTCGGATGCCCATACAACGCATGCCCGTCCGGCAATGGCTCGGGCTCGGTCACATCCAGCGACGCCAGCCCGATATGGCCGCTGTCCAGTGCCTCCAGCAGCGCCTCATGATCCACCAATCCTCCCCGGGCAATATTGATCAGGTGCAACCCTGGCTTGGCATTCGCCAGCGCCTCCCGATCGACGATATGCCGTGTGGCCTCGGTCAGTGGCGCTGCCAGTACCAGGTGATCGGAACGAGCAAACAGGTCATGGATATCCCGCGCCGCTTCCACACCCTCCACGTCAAACGGCGTGTCAGTTTGGCGTAATGCCACCACCTTGATCCCCAACCCATGAGCCTTCTGCGCCAGGCTGCGGCCAATCGCGCCAAACCCGAGAATCCCCAGGGTGGTGCCCTTGAGCGGGCGCAACGGGGTGAACTGCCATTGGGCATCCTTTACCCAGATATCCGGCAAATGCTTGGCCGCCGCGAAGATTGCCGCGAGGGCGAACTCGGCGAGGTTTTCGGCGGCGCTGCCCCGTGAGGTGCTCACCGGCGGCCCGTTGAACAGCCACCTGGGATAGAAGTCGATGCCCGACGACACCACCTGGATCCACTGCACGCCGTACGGCCAACCCGGTGGCGGTGTGTCCGGCGCGGTGTAGCCGCGCACATTGATCGGCCGGGCCAGCAGGATATTGGCCTGGGCCGGCAAGTCGCTGGGCACACCGGCCGGCACGCTGATCACCTCGGCACCGGGGTGGGTGAGGGCCAGGCGCTGGCGGATGACTTGATTGAAATCTTCGTCCAACTGGCTGGCGATAATCACCTGGCTCATGGGCGTTCCTTGTGTCGTTGAGCGAAGACGGCCTTGCCGACGCCTTGCAGCACCGCGTCGTTCTGCGGGGTATGCACGCGGCTGCACAGCACGTCGCGGTAATGCCGCTGCAGTGGGCTGTGTCGGGACAGGCCGGGATTGCCGGAAGCCTCGATGGCCAACTCGACGGCACGGATCGCGTTGCCGGTCACCAGGTATTTGATCTGTGCGGCGTGGGCTGCCGGGGTGTGCCCGTCGGCGGCGGCGTCCAGCAGGCTGCGGTTGGCAAACAGCAGAGTGTCGATATGCCCGACGGTCTCCTGAAAGCGCGGCAAGGTCGACAGCGCGGCGCCGAGGTTGGACGGCTTGCGTTGTTCCAGCCAGTCCACCAGCCAGTCGCGCGCGGCCTGGGCCACGGCGTCGTACACCGATGAGAGCAGTACCGACATCCACAGGAACCCGTCACCGTCCAGTTCCACCTGCGGTGCGCTCCAGGGGCTGACGCTGACCGCGTGGTCCAGCGGCACCAGCACGTTGTCGAACACCACTTCATGGCTGCAGGTGGCGCGCATGCCGAGGTGGTCCCAGGTGTCGATGATGCTGATGCCGGGGCTGTCCCTGGGCACCAGCCAGGCGCCTACCAACGGGTCTTCATCGCTGCTGCGGGCCCACACGCTGAACCAGCTCAGGCCATGGCTGCCGGTGGAGTAGATCTTGCGCCCGCTGATGCGCCAGCCGGCGGCGGTACGCCGGGCGATGGTCGCGGGCAGGCCGCCACGGGCCGGGGTGCCGAGATCGGGTTCGACGCGCAGGGCATTGATCAGCGCCCCATTGCGCACAGCGTCTTCGGCGACCTGGGTGCGCAGGGCGGGCGGCCAGGTTTTGCTGTCTTGCAGGCGCGTGTGTTGCAGGTACTGCATCACCAGGATCAACGCGGTGGACGGCTCGCCCTTGGCAATCGCGCTGATGGCCTTGCGCGCCTGGCTCAGGTTGGCACCGCCACCGCCGAGGGCCTTGGGCACGGTCAGGGCGATAAGGCCGTGTTCGTGCAGCAGCTTGAAGTTGTCGTGGGGGAAGGTGCCGCTTTTATCAACGATGTGTGCAGTGGCGGCGAGCTGGGCGCTGAGGCGTTCCAGCAAGGCTTCGAAATTGGCCACTTCCACGGAGCGCAGTGACGGTTGAGAAGAAAGGCTCATGATGGGTGTACTCGTTCAAAATGTGGGAGCGGGCTTGCTCGCGAAAGCGGTGTGTCAGGTTGCACATCCGTTGGCTGATCCACCGCTTTCGCGAGCAAGCCCGCTCCCACATGGGTTATTCGGCGTTTTCGAAGGCGGGTTATATCGGCAGCAACTTAAACTGCCGATCCCACAACGGGCTGACATCCAGCCGCTCGTTCAATACCCCAGCATTGAAGAACAGGTCCGCCACTTCCTGCTGCGAAGCGATGGCCTGGTCGTTCACCTCGATCACGCTGTAGGGCTGGCTGCGGTTGTTGTACACGTCGAGGAACACTGCCTTGTCCACACCGAGCAACTTCGCCGATTTTTCAGCCCACGGCTCGGGGTTGTTGTTCATCCATTCCAGCGTGCGCGCCTGGCGCTGCAAGTAATCCTGGATCGCCTGTTTGCGCAGCGGGTCTTCCAGGGCGGCGGGGCGGGCGCCGATCAGGTAGTTGCCGGAGAGGTAGCCGAGGGCGGTTTTCAATACCCGGGCGCCGCTGCGGAATTTCGCCAGCTGGATAAACACCCCATAGATCACCCAGGCGTCCAGTTGGCCACTCTGGAACGCGCTGAAACCGTCCTGTGGCGTGAGTGCCACGGGGGTGATGTCGTTGAAGGTCAGCCCTTGCTCCTTCAAGGCCTTGATCAAGAAGTAGTGCGAGGTGGTGGAGCGCACATAGCCCACACGCTTGCCTTTCAACTGGGCGATGGATTCAATTTTCGACTCCTTAGGAATCAGGATCACCTGGTTATTCACGTCACCTTGCAGCACCGCAATCAGCTTCGGCTCGCGGTGGCTCTGGATCGAGAAGATCGGCGGGATCTCGCTCATGCCGCCAATGTCCAGGCTGCCGGAGGCCAGCGCTTCGACGATCAGGTTGCCGCCGGCGAACTCGGCGTAGTCGACTTTATAGGGCGTGTTGGAAGTGCCGGCGTCGTCGGTGAAGTACGAGTCCTGGCCACGGTAGGTGGCGACGGCCAGGGTCAGGTCCGAGAGCTTCGCAGGTGCAGCGAAAGCCCGGGGCACCAGCGAGGCGAGGCCCAGCGCGCCAAGGGCAATCGAACTGGCGCCCAGGAAGCCGCGACGATTGAACTGTCCGTGTTTGATCGTGTTCGTCATGGTCGTGCCCTGGTCAGATGGCGATCTGCGTTGGTTGAGTTTCGAACGGGGTGCTGTAGCGGTTCGCCGGCACGTCCAGGCCAAGGTTTTCCCGCAGGGTGGCGCCGCTGTATTCGCTGCGCAACAGTCCGCGGTGTTGCAGCACCGGCACTACCAGCTCGGTGAAGTACTGCAAGCCGTCCGGCAGCAGTGAATTGATGATGAAGCCGTCGGCCGCGCCGGCTTCGAACCAGGTCTGGATCGCGTCGGCGACCTGCTCCGGGGTACCGACAAAATCGCGCTTGGGCCGGGAGAACCGCAGGGCCACTTCCCGCAGGGTCAGGCGTTCATCGCGGGCCAGTTGCTTGATGCGGTCGGAGCCGCCTTTCTGGCTGTTGGAGCCCAGGTCGCCGAGTTCCGGGAAGGGTTCGTCCAGCGGGTACTTGCTGAAATCGTGGTCGTTGAACGGGCGGCCCAGGGCGACGATTGCGTCCTCGACGGTCACCAGCTCCACAGCTTGCTGATAGCGGCTTTCCACCTCGGCTTCGTCGCGGCCAACAATCGGCCGGATGCCCGGCAGGATCGACAACTGATCAGCATCACGGCCAAAACTGCGGGCGCGTCTCTTCAAGTCCTGGGCGTAGGCCTTGGCTTCGTCGAAGGTCTCGGCGTGGACAAAAATCGCGTCGCTGTTTTCGGCGGCAAAATTGCGCCCGTCCTCGGAAGTGCCCGCCTGGAAAATCACCGGCTGGCCCTGGCGCGAGCGGGCGATATTCAGCGGGCCCTTGACCGCAAAAAACTCGCCTTTGTGTTCCAGTGCATGCAGCTTGCCAGGGGTGAAAAATTCGCCGCTTTGCTTGTTGTACGCAAAGGCATCGTCTTCCCAGGAATCCCACAGGCCCTTGACCACATTCACATGCTCCCTGGCGATGCGGTAGCGCACGGCGTGGGGCGGGTGCTCGGCCTTGCCGAAGTTGTCGGCGGTGCCGCTGAGCCACGAAGTCACCACGTTCCAGCCGGCGCGGCCGCCGCTGATGTGGTCCAGGGAGGCGAACTGGCGTGCCACCTGGAACGGTTCGGTGTAGCTCACGGTGACGGTCGCCACCAGGCCGATGTTCGAGGTCAGGGCCGCCAGGGCCGAAAGAATGGTCAGCGGTTCAAAACGGTTGAGGTAGTGCGGGCTGGATTTTTCATGGATATGCAGGCTGTCGGCGATGAACACGAAGTCGAACTTCGCGCCTTCGGCCAGTTGCGTCTGATGCTTGTAGAACCCGAAGTTGACGCTGGCATTGGGCTGCGCCTGCGGGTGGCGCCATTCGCCCCAGCCGTGACCGACGCCGTGCACCATGGCACCGAGTTTCAGTTGGCGTTTGCTCATGTTCTCTCTCCTTTTAGCGGGAAGCCTGGGTAAGCGGGGCACGTTTGGCGTTGAAGCTTTTGTCGAAGCCTTGGGAGACGTCGATGTGTTTGGTCAGCAGGCCTTCGTCCTGATAGATGTCGGCGGTGGTTTGCAGGCCGCTGATCACCGAGTCGTCAATCGCCACCGGTTGCATATGGGTGGCGTTGGCCACGGCTACGTGCACCTCCAGCGGCAAGCCGGTGATTTTGGCCATGGCGGCGGCGAACGCCTGCGGGTGATCGTTGCTCCAGCGGTAGGCGCGGTCGACCCGGGCCACGAAGTCGTCCAGCTGCACGCGCTTGTCGGCAATCGCCTTGCTGGTGGCGGCGAGGTACAGGTGATTGCTCAGCAGGTTGTTGCCGCTGGCAAGGACTCTTGCCTGGCTCTGGCTGGTGACCACGGTGGTGTAGGGGTCCCAGGTCGACCAGGCATCGGCGGTGCCGTTATCCAGCACCAGCCGTGACTCGCTGGGCAGCAGGAAGATGAACTGCACGTCGTGGGTGGAAAGGCCGGCGCTGCGCAGCGCCTTGATCGCCAGGAAGTGCCCGATGGAGCCGCGGGTGGTGACGATGCGCTTGCCCTTGAGGTCGGCAAGATCGTGGATCGGAGAATCTTTCGGAACAATCAGCGCGGTGGTGTTGCGGCCTTCGGCGTGGATGATGCTCACCACCTTCAGCGGTGCTCCGGCACCGAGGGCGAACACGTAGGGCGCGTCCCCCAGCGCGCCGATGTCCACGGCCCCGGCGTTGAGGGCTTCGCCCAGCGGTGCGGCGGCGGGGAACTCGGACCACTGGATTTCGTAGGGCACATCCCGGGTTTCGCCGGCGACTTCCAGCAGCGCCTTGATGGTGGATTTCTGGTTGGCCACTCGCAGGGGCTGCAGGTCGGCGGCCTGGCAAGTCGCACCCAGGGTGAGGGCGGCCAGTAAAAGGGCAAGGGTAAAGCGCATCAGGCGGGCTCCAGGCTAGGTCTTGCGTTCAGTCGCCTCCGCCTGGAGAAGGGGTCGGCTGGTAGTGGGAAGAGGAGCGAGCGGACTCGCTCCTGGGGGTGTTCAGATCACATAAAACCCGTGGGTGCCGTCGCGGGCCAGCTGGTCCACCAGGCCGAACTCCCAGTCGAGGTAGGCCTGCATGGCTTCCTTCGGATTGTCGGTGCCTTCGTACGGGCGGCGGTAGCGGTCGATGCGCGGTGAAGCGAGGCGGGTCTCGCCTTCCTCCAGCGGCAGTTGCGCGGCGATCCAGCTGGCAGTGCCGTCCTGCAGCAGGAACACGGGCTTGCCGGTCAGCGCTTCGACTTGCGCCACCGCGAGGCGCGCCAGCTGGCTGCTGCCACAGGTCAACACGTAGCGTTCGGCAGCAGGCACCTTGCGCAAGGCTTCGGGCAACTGCCCGCGCAACGCCCACCAGGCACCGGGAATGTGGCGCTTGACGTAGTTGGCGCTGGCGGTGAAATCCAGTACTGCGGTGTCGCCATGAACCTGCCATTCGGCGAGGGTGTGCGGGCTGATGAGTTCGGCCTGTTGCGGCGCCGGGACGGGGGCAACCCAGGCCCCCGGTTCGCTGAAGTGCGCAGGTTGCAGGTCATCCAGCACATGCACTTCCCAACCCAGTTGTGCGAGCCAGGACGCAGACATATTGGCCCGCACGCCGTCGTCATCCACCAGTACCAGCCGGGCGCCGCGTACGCTGGCGACGTGATCGGTTTCCTGCACCAGTTGGCCGCCCGGTGTGGAGCGCGAGCCGGGCAGGTGGCCGGCTTCGAATTCTTCCGGGGTGCGTACGTCGAACAGGTAAGTGGTGCGCGTCGCTTCCTGCTGCCAGCGTTGCAGGTCGGCGAGGGTGGCGCGGCCTACGCGGGCCTTGTCGGCGACTTGGCGGGCGTCCCTGGCGGCGATCTGGCGGTGTTCTTCCGAGGTCGGCGCGAAGCGTCGAGCCTGGCCGTGTTGCAGCTTCTGCCCGGCCAGGGTCCAGCCGATGGTGCCGTTGCGCAGGGCAGACACCGGGTTGGCGATGCCGGCATTGATCAGCGACTGGGTGCCGATGATGCTGCGGGTACGCCCGGCGCAGTTGACGATAATGCGGGTGGCCGGGTCCGGTGCCAGCTCACGGGCGCGCAGCACCAGTTCGGCGCCGGGCACGCTGATGCCGGTGGGAATGCTCATGGTCTGGTATTCATCGAAGCGGCGGGCGTCGAGCACCACCACGTCGGCGTTGCTGTCGAGCAACGCCTGCACTTCTTCAGCCGCCAGCGACGGTGTGTGGCGCTGGCTTTCCACCAGCTCGCCAAAGGATTTGCTTGGCACGTTGACGTCGATAAACAGCTCGCCACCGGCGCTGCGCCAACCGTCCAGGCCGCCTTCCAGCAGGCTGACCTCGGTATAGCCGAGCGCCTGCAAGCGCTGGGCGGCGATCTGTGCCAGGCCTTCACCGTTGTCGTACACCGTCACCTGGGTATCCCGGCGTGGGATGCGTGAATACACTTCCAGTTCCAGTTTCGACAGCGGGATATTCGCGGCGAACAGCGGGTGGGATTCGGCGAAAGGCGCTTCCTCGCGCACATCCACAAGGGCGACTTCTTCACGGTCCAGCAGGGCCTGGCGAATCTGGGCGAAGCTGCGGTTCGATACAGTCATGGGGCAGGGCTCTCTTTGGACAGGGCGTCTTTGGACAAATCCCAGATGTTCGGGAGAAAAGCGTTGGAATAACCGGAGATAAACAGTTTCTCGCTGCCGTCCGGCTGGTACACGGCGCGGCGCACCGCACCGATGTTGGCGCCATACACATGAATGCTGATGGACACCTGGTCACTGAAGGCATTGCTGACTTGATGGATGTCACCGATCTTCGGCGACACGGCTTCCACCTGGCCGGGTTCCAGCTGGATGCGCTTGCCGTCGGCGACCAGTGCGCCCTCGGCGTTACGCTCAAAGCCCTGGGAATACTCGGAACCGCGCAGCATGCCGATCAGCCCCCACACGCGATGGTCATGGATCGGCGTGGTCTGCCCCGGCCCCCACACAAAGCTGACGATGCTGAAGCGCTGGCGCGAATCGGCGTGCAGCAGGAATTGCTGATAACGCTCGGGGTCGGGTTGGGCAAACTCGTCCGGCAGCCAGTCATCGTGGCTGACCAGTTGCGCCAGCAGCTTGCCGCCGCGGTGCAGCAGGTCGCCTTCGCGAGGGTTGCCGTCGATCAATTCCGCCAGGGCGCCAATGAATGCTCTGAGTCTCTCCGGGTGTCGGGCCTGGGTCATGACAATTCCATCGTGGGTGGTTCGTGGTGATGGGTTTATCTAAGCATAATGTTTATAGTTAATATGCTATTTTTTAATGATTAGGTTATAGCGGAAAGTAATTTAGAACCGGTTTGAATAGCGTTAGACGTTATCGATCCGGGGGTTGGGCTATCCAGCCACCGTTTATGGAACTATGCTTTTCACACATCTTAATGACTGTTCTCTATGTGCGGCCCAAATGAAAATTGACGATATCGATGCCTTTGTCGAAGTGATTCGTTGCCAGTCCATCAGCCATGCCGCCGAGTCGCTGCAACTGACCCAGCCGGCCATTACCCGTCGCGTGCAGAACTTCGAGCAGGCGCTGGGGGTGGAGTTGTTCGACCGCAACACCAAGCCGCTCAAGCCTACTTTGATCGGTACGCGGGTGTATGAACAGTGCCGTTCGATCCTTCGGGAAATGGACGCCCTGCGTGAACTGGTGGCCACCGACGCGCCGCCCACCGGCCTGCTGCGCCTGGGGGTGCCGCAGACCATTGGCGACGTGGTGTTGCTGGACGCCCTCAAGCACCTGCGCATTGAATTCCCCGAGCTGCGGGCCCAGGTGGCTACCGGCTGGGGCAGCCAACTGGTGGGCAAGATCGAGCGCGGCGAACTGGACGCGGCGGCGGCGCTGTTTCCGGCGGGCAAGATCTTCCCGGACAACATCGTCGGCGAGTCCATCGGCAAGATGGAACTGGTGGTGGTGTGTGCCAAGGCCCAACTGCCGAAGAAGCCCTGCAAGCTGGCGGACGTGTACCAGAATGGCTGGATCCTGAACCCGGATGGCTGCGGTTTCCGTGCCGGGTTGCAACGCACCCTGTCGGACCAGGGCCTGGCGTTGCGGGTCAACCTGGAGACCTTCGGCACCGAGCTACAGTTGGGCCTGGTGGCTGACGGCCTGGGCCTCGGCCTGGTGCCACGCCCGCTGCTGGAGCGCAGCGCCCATCGCGATCAACTGGCGGCCATGCCACTGAAGGACTTCAAGCCGGTGATGGACCTGTGGCTGATCTACCCGCATTTCCTGGGCAACCTGCAAGGGCCGGTGGACGCGTTTGGCAAGCTGGTGGCGGCGTCGTTGCACAAGGTGCGCAATGCGGCGTGATATGAAAAAAAATAATAATTAGCTTAGATTAAAATGTGCTTTTTATTATTTTTGGTCATCCCCTAGGCTTGCCTGGAAGTCCTTAAGGCCATCCAGGAAGTTTTGCCATGAGCAGCGTCACCTCGATCTCCAGTGTCTCGAACAACGTCCGCCAGCGGGTTACCCCGGAAGAGTGGGAGGTGCGCGTTAAACTTGCGGCGGCCTATCGGCTGGCGGCCTTGTACAAGTGGACCGACCACATCTACACGCACTTCTCCGCCCGGGTGCCGGGGCCTGAGGAGCATTTCCTGATCAATGCCTACGGGCTGTTGTTCGATGAGATCAGCGCTTCGAATCTGGTCAAGGTGGATATCGACGGCACGATTGTCGATGACCCTACGGGCCTGGGGATCAACTATGCGGGCTATGTGATCCACAGCGCGATCCATGCGGCTCGCCACGATTTGCAGGCCGTGCTGCATACGCATACGCGCGACGGTATTGCGGTGTCGGCGCAGAAGGACGGGTTGTTGCCGATCTCCCAGCATTCCATCGGGTTTTCCGGGCGCGTTGCGTACCACGGGTATGAAGGTGTGGCCCTTGACCTGGATGAGCGTGAGCGGTTGGTGGCGGACCTGGGGGACAAGAGTGTGATGATCTTGCGCAACCATGGATTGCTGACGGCGGGGGTGAGTGTGGAGCATGCGTTCCAGCAACTGCAGGGGCTGGAGCGGGCGTGCAATATCCAGATTGCGGCGCAGGCGGGGGGAAATGCCGAGTTGATCTTTCCGCCGGCGGAGGTGGTGGCCAAGGTGGAGAAGCAGGCAGAAGTGTTCAAGAGCGGGGATGGGCCGGGGGTGGCGCGGCACTGGAATGCGTTGATTCGGCAATTGGAGCGTACGGATACTGATTACAAACTTTGACGTTGTGGGGTTGGTATTTTCGCTTGGTTGTGGGTGTATATCCGTTATTTAGGTAACGGCCACTATTGGTTCCGCTCTTACAGCGGCTCACTTTTGAACAGCGCAAAAGTAAGCAAAACGCTCTTGCCCCACCACTCGGCACCTCGCCTAGGCTCGGTGTTCCCTCACTCCGGCATTACTCCGCGGGCCGCCGCGACGGGCCATCCATGGCCCGGCGCGGCTAAACCGGCGTCCTGCCGGTTTACCCGCTCCGCAATACCTGCGTTCGGCCAGCGTGGTTTAACGGGGCGCCTAAGATCAAAATCAAGATCAAAAGCA
>NZ_JACAPZ010000027.1:0-77255 GCF_013385475.1 Pseudomonas sp. G5001 | reverse complement strand
AAGCAAGAGCACAGCGGCCTACCGGCCGGCTTGAGTGTTTAAGAGCAAAATCAAAAGCTAAAGCGGGCACGGTCCACTGTAGGAGCTGGCTTGCCTGCGATGGCATCAACTGGGTGTACCTGATGCACCGAGTTGTCTGCATCGCAGGCAAGCCAGCTCCCACAGAAAAGCAGATCTGCTTTTGATCTTGATCTGAGCGAACGCGGGTAGTGCAGAGCGGGTAAACCGGCAGGACGCCGTGACCGAAGAAACGGATATGTACACCCGCATGGCGCAGTAATTGCGTCCCCCCCAATCCAACCCCCCAAAAAAGGAGCACCCCCCATGCAACTACGCGCCTTGCGATATTTCCACGAGGTCGCCCGCTGCGCCTCCCTGCGTAAGGCCGCCGAACGTCTTTACGTCACCCCCACCGCCGTCAGCCGCCAGATCGAACACCTGGAACACTTCTTCGGCGCCGCCCTGATTGAGCGCGGCCCCCGCGGCATCCGCCTCACCGCCGAGGGCGAGTGCCTGGCCGAACAAGTCACCTCAACCCTGCGCGGCCTCGACCAGGTACGCGAAGTCATCGCCAGCCGCCAAAGCCAGGTGGCCGGTAACATCAGCATCCATGTGTCAGAAAGTATCGTTTCCACCGTGCTCGCCCCGGTGCTCGCCACCTTCTACCGCGCCCACCCCAAGGTCACCTTCAACATCGTGATCGCCAGCGCCTCGGCCACCCTCGACGCCCTGTGCAGCGGCGAGGCGGACCTGGGCCTGGCGTTCTACCTGCAAGAGCGCGCCGACGTCGAAGTCACCGCCCACTGCCAGTTATGGCACCGGGTGCTGGTCAGCGCCGAACACCCCTTCGCCCAGCGCGACAGCATCGAATTGAACGAACTGCAAGGCCAGCCCCTGGCGATTCCCGACTCGGCCTACGGCGTGCGCCAGGCCCTGGAAGTGGCGGCAAAAAAACGCGGCGTCACCCTCGAACCGGTGTTCACCACCAGCTCCCTGGAAGTGCAGAAGAGCCTGGCCCGGCAACGGGCAGCGGTGCTGATTTTGCCCCAGGTCGAGGCAGACGTGCGGGACCTGGGCGACGGCCTGGTCGCCGTGCCGATCGCCGATGAAGACCTCGGCCGCATCCGCATCGACCTCTGCGTGTACCGCAACCGCCCCCGCTCGGTGGCGGTGCTCAAGTGCCAGGAAATGCTGGCGGGGGCGATGCAGCGTTGTTCGCTGAACTGAGCCTGAGCCTCAGAAGATGTTGATCGGCACATTGGCGACGAGGCGGAACTCATCGTAGCTGCCGTCAATCTGCCCGCCGCTGGCGCGATGGTTGTAGACGATGGTGCGCAGTACGGTGTTCTTGAGTGTTCCGGACTGAATCACATAGGCCAGCATCAAGCCGTTTTCGTTGTGCTTGGCGCCATCCAGGCTGCGCACGTTGTAGCCGGTGTTGTGGCCGTTGCGGTCGCCATCGTAATGGGTGCCGTCGATGTCCCAACCCTTGGCGTGCCACAGGCTGGCGGTGAGGCCGGGCACACCGTAGGCGGCGAAGTCTAGGTCGTAGCGCAACTGCCAGGACTTTTCGTTGGGGCCGTTGTAGTCCGAGTACAGCGAGTTGGCCATGTAGTTGCCGGTGGACTCCCACACGTAGTCGAAGTATTCGTTGCCGAATACCTGCTGCCAGGCCAGGGTCAGGCTGTGGGCCAGGTGCGTGGCGGTGAAGGCCAGGCTGGCGGCGTTATTGTCGATGTAGCCGAGGTTTTTGTCGCCCGAGTCGCTGGTGTGGTAGTAGTTGAAGGCGGTCTTCAAGGCGATGTCGCTTTTGTCACCGATGCGGTGGGTCAGGCCGACGTAGGTCTGGTCCCACATGTCTTCGAAACGCGACGCGTAGACGCTGGCTTCCAGCCCGTAACCCGGTTTTACCGTGGCTCCCAGGTAGCTGATGCGTGCGCCGCTGTAGGCGCGGTTGCCGAAGGTGGTGGTGAGCTTTTCGGCGCCGGTGCCGGTGCGTGGAATCGCCCGCTCGAAGCTGCCGCCCTGCACCGACAGCCAGTCGAATTCGTTGCTGAACAAGCCCACGCCCTGGAAGCTGGAGGGCAGGGCGCGGTTGTCCTTGTAACGCAGGATCGGATTGTCGGTCATCAGCCGACCCGCCTTGATCTCGGTGCTCGACAGGCGAAAACGCACGTCGCCCACCCCCAGGCGGCTCCAGGTGGGAATCGCATCGCCGTCGCCGTCCACCAGCACCCGGTCGCCGCCATTGGCCACCTTGCCGTGGCCGCGCTCCAGGTTGACCGCGCTGAAGATCCCCGCATCCACGCCCACGCCAATCAGGCCCTGGGTGTAGCCGGAGCTGTACTTGAGCATGCTGGTCTGCACCCAGGTTTCCCGTACACGCGTGGGCTCGACGCCGCCGGCTTTCTTGATGCTCAAGTGGGTGGTGCGTTTGGTGTGCTGGTTGGAATAGTAGTGACGCAGGTTCAGGTCCAGGGTGCTGCCTTCGAGGAAGCCCGGTGCGCTGGCCTGGGCGTTTTCCTGGGCGAAAGCCTGGGTGCTGGACGCCAGGGTGACGGCCAGCAAAAGACGTGGATACATGGTAAATCCCCATACAAATCAGACGTAAGGCGACCGTCCCGGCAGGCCTTCAGGTGCTGCCGGTCGGTGGCGAAAAGACGCGGGACAGTGGGAAAAGGTATTCAGCGAACCGAAGCTTCTGTGAGCCGGGTTTCGCGGGCCGGGCTGCCGGGCAGCGGCGGACGGGTTTCCTTGGCGAACCAGGCGGCGGTGAGGCACACCAGGTTGGCGATCAGCAGGTACCAGACCGGCGACATCGGGTCGCCGGTGGTGCCGATCAGCCAGGTGATGATGATCTGCGCGGTGCCGCCAAACGCCGCCACACCGAAGGCGTAGACGATGGAGAAACCGGTGGAGCGCACGGATTTCGGGAAGCTTTCCACCAGCAACACGATCAGCGCCGCGCCACTCATGCCGTGCAGGCCCGAGAGTACCGCCAGGGTCAGCAGGAAGGTCGCCGGGCTTGGGTGCTCGGTCATCAGTTGCAGGGCCGGGAACAAAATCAACAGCAACACCACCCGCGGTGTCATCAGGATCGTACGGCGCCCGAAGCGGTCGCAGAGCATGCCGCCAGCCACCGCGCACACGGCCATCGCGGCGCCGGCCACCAGGGTCGAGAGCATCGAAATGCTGGTGGGAAGCTTCAGTTCGGTGAGGGCGAAGGTGGTCATGTAGTTGAGGAAGTACTGGGTGATGGTGCTGCCGGAAAGGATCAGCAACCCCAGCACCAGTGCGCGCCGGTGCTTGCCGCAGACTTCCCGTACCAGGTCGCCGGTGCTGGTTTGCTCGCCGTGGCCGTGGAAGGTTTCGGCGAGGTTGCGGCGGATGTAGATGCCGATCGGCAACACCAGCAGGCCGAACACGAACGGCACGCGCCAGCCCCAGCTGTTGAGGTCTTCCGGGGACATGACCTTGGTCAGGGTGAACCCTACCAGCCCGGCCACCATGGCTGCGACGCCCTGGGCGACTACTTGCCAGCAGGCGTAGGTCCCGCGTTTGTGGGGTGGCGCCGCTTCGAGGATGTAGGTGGTGGCGGGGCCGGCTTCACCGCCCCAGGCCAGGCCCTGGATCATGCGGGTGAGCACCAGCAGGATCGGTGCCGCGATACCGATGGTCTCGTAACCGGGCAATATCGCGATGCTGCCGGTGCCCACGGCCATCATTACCAGGGTCAACAGCATCGCCGGTTTGCGCCCGACGCGGTCGGCGTAGGCGCCGATCAGTACTGCGCCCAGGGGCCGGACGATAAAGCCGATACCGAACGCGGTGACCGACAGCATCAGGCTGACGAAGGCGCTGTCGGACGGGAAGAACGTGTGGCCGATCATCACCGCAAAGGTTGCGTACACACCAAAGTCGAAAAACTCCACGGCGTTGCCCAGGACCACGGCGAAGATGCTCTTTTTGCCGGCGTCCGGGGACGGTGTTTCGGGTGCGTGATCAGGATCGGATCGTGTCAATTGCTCAGTGTGCATACCAGCCCCTCGATTTTAGTTATAGGTCGTCCGAGCTCCAGGCCAAGAGGGCCCGGAGCTGGCGTGTGGGTGGGCAGTTCTTACAGCGTCAAAAGTCAGGAAGGATTCGGCCAGTGGTGGATTGCGCCACGCCAGCTCTCGTAGGTTTTAGCGATTTGCAGCAGCCATTGATCGGCAAAACGCGGGGCGATCATCTGCAGGCCGATGGGCATGCCATCGGCGGCGAAACCGCAGTTGATCGACAACGCCGGTTGCTCGCCCATGTTCCACGGCACCGTGAACACGATGTGTTCGAACGGCAGTTGCGGGTTGTTGCTCGGTGATGGCCACTCGGCCGGGAAGGCATTGACCTGGTTGGTGGGGGACAGCACCAGGTCGAGTTCGGTGAACACCTGCGCGGCGCGGCGGCGCATTTCAAAGGTCTGGTTGAAACCCTTTACGGCTTGTACGCCGCTGATCTCGGCGCCCGGCGCGGCCCAGTCGCGGATGTACGGCAAGACCTTGTCGAACTGCTCGCTGCTCAGGGCCGACAAATCGCCCCACTGGCGGGCGCGCCAGAAATGGTCGAGGCCATCGAGTTGTGCGCGGTCCATGATTGGCGGGATCAGCATGACCTTGGCGCCGTGGGCTTCGAACAGCCGCGCGGCTTGCTCCACGGCTTCACAGACGAAGCCTTCAGGCTGCATGCCTGCGCCGGGTTCAAGCATCAGGCCGACGCGCAGGCCCCTGACCGACAGCGGCTGGTTACTCCACTGGGTGGTGAGCGGCGGAAGGCTGGTGGCATCGCGGGCATCGGGGCGGGCCAGGTGTTGCATCAACAGCACGCAGTCGTCGACGGTGCGGGTCATGGGCCCGGCGGCGCGGCCGGTGTAGTACGGGTCGATGGGGATGCGGCCCAGGGTCGGCTTGAATCCCACCAGGCCGCACCAGGCGGCGGGCAGGCGCACCGAGCCACCGATGTCGGTGCCCACGTGCAGCGGGCCGTAACCGGCGGCGGCCGCTGCGGCGGCACCGGAGCTGGAACCGCCGGTGTTGTTGGCGGTGTTCCACGGGTTGCGGGTGATGCCGTGGAAGCTCGACAGGCCGGAAGACAGCATGCCGAAGTCCGGGTTGGTGGTCTTGGCCAGGATTATCGCGCCCGCTTCACGCATGCGGGCTGCGGGCGGTGCGTCCCTGAGGGCGGGGGTCAGGCGGGTAGCCGCGCTGCCGAGGGGAATGGGCACGCCTTCGGTGGCGATCAATTCCTTGAGAGTCACCGGTACGCCATCAAGGGCGCCGTTGGGTTGGCCCTTGTTCCAGCGCTCGGTGGAGGCCTGGGCCTGCTGACGCACCTGTTGCGGGTCGAAGGCATAGAGCGCGTTGATCTGCGGCTCCCAGCGGTCGATGTGGGCCAGGAGCTGGTCGTAGTAGTCGATGGGCGCGAGTTGCCGGCTGGCAAATTGCGCCAACAGTTCGGCGGCCGTAAGGGTATGCAGGTCAGTCATCGAACGCTTCCTTGTGATGGGCCGGCTGGCTCATGGCGGGTTGCAGTAGGAACGACTATATAAACCCCGGTGTGACGCGGCCATCACAATCGGTGCAGTTCAGTGTTGCGTTTTTGTGTGCACTGAACCCCGAGGCGCAGCCCCTGGATTATTTCAAAACCTCAGGCGCAGGCGCTTGAGGCTTTTGTCGTACGGATGGAGCGGTGATTGAAGAACGGCTCCTGTCGAGGTGGGTGGTTCGTTCGAGCGTGTGAAGTGTTCCAGGTGGTGAAGTCGAAGCGAGTGACGGAGACTACGTTTTCCTGGATGAGCATGATGGGGGCAGGGTGGCTGTTGTCTGAATAACGCGTGCCCAGGTTGACTTCCAGTGTGTCCTTGTCACGGTAGCCGCTGAGCAGGGGCAGAAGAGTGAAGGTGTGGTCCATTCCTTCTGACTCGGTGGGCATGCCCACGAATACGACAATGCCGACATACACCTTTCGATCGTTCAAGCTGAACATGCAAGGCGTGTACTTCTGGATGGATTCTTTGAGCAGGTATTTGAAAGGCGTGCCTTCAAGGATGTTCAAGGCGAGCCGGCAGTTGAGTTGTTCATCGGATTTCAACTTCAGCTGTTTTTTCTTCGCGTTGACATACAGTCTCGCCCAGAGAGAAGGAATGACCAGGGTGGTCAAACCGGTCTGCAGCCAAAAAATCCAAAGTGCGGCATTCTTTTTGTTGGCAATATCGAGCTCTACCAACAGGGCGCCAAGATAGCTGCCGTAGTCTGTTGCAACCTCACGACCTGCAAATGCCAGAGTCAAGGCACTTGCCAGGCTAGCGACGACCAGGCAAACCAGCCCCAGTCGCGCAACCTGTAGATAGAGTAACTGCCCTTCAAAACGATGCAGCCGGCAGTAGTAATAGGGATGCTTGATACACACCAGATAACCGCTGACCAGTAACGGGAAAATGATCAGCAGGCCCATGAATCATTGGCCTCCATTTTGCGGACTTGGCGAATTGCTTCCTTGTAGGCCTCGGATTCCATGACTTCTCCGGCGGAGACTGAAATACCCCATTCTCCCTCAATCCTCATGGTTCTTTTTGACTTGATGGCTTCCACCGTATCCAAGTCATCCTGAGTCGGCTTACCGGCAAACAACGAATACAATCCAAACATGGCGACGACCTCGAAAAGATGTAGTCGTTTTTATAGCAAGCGGCCTTGACCCCCGCCATTGATGGCCGGCGTGCCAGCGTCGCCAGTTCCCGTAGGAAACGTCTCCATTCACTCCAACGGTCTAAAACGTCGGCGGCGTAATCACCCAGATCACCACCGCATCCACCTTTCCGGGGTTGCCATACCGATGGGGCTCACTGCTGGGGAAGCTGAAACTGTCGCCTTCAGCCAGCTGAAAATGCCGCTCGCCCACCCATAACTCAAACGTTCCGCTCAACACATAACCCGCCTCTTCACCCTCATGGCTATAGCTCTGCTGGCTATAGGTGCCCGGTGGAAAGCGCGAGTGCAGCATCTCCAATTGATGATTGGGCAGGGGCGTCAGCAACTGGTCGACGATCCCGTCCTCATAGTGAATGCTCTGGCGATTGTTCCTGCGCACCACAAAACCTTCATCCTCCGCTGCCGGCGTGGTCTCACTGGCAAAAAACCACTGGATCGTCACCCCCAGGCTGCGGGCGATGTTGAACAAGGCCGGGATCGACGGGTAGGCGAGGTTGCGTTCCAGTTGGCTGATATAACCGGCCGTCAATTCGCTCATCTGCGCCAATTCGGTAAGCGTCATGCCCCGGGCCTTGCGCAAGCCGCGGATGCGGGTGCCGAGAAACAGCTGTGGCGGTTGGTCGTTCAAATGTCCCACGCTACTTTCAATCCTTCATAAATCGCCTCTTCGGCGGTACGCGGCGCCAGGCAATCGCCGATCCGCGTGAACGCCACCAGGCCTTCCAGTTCTGCGCCCAGAGTGTCCACCGGCTGGTGGCCCTGGCACAACACCAGGGTGTCGATATTTTCCAGCAGCATCGGCTCGCCGCTGGCGGTGTGTTGCAGGTAGACGGTAGTGTCGTCGCAGCCGTACAAACGGGCGTATGGGATGATCGGAATGCCCAGCCGATGCAGTTCGCCGGCCAGTTGGTCACGCACGTACAACGGCAGGTTTTCCCCGCAATGGGTACCGTTCACCGCCAGTTGCACCTGATGGCCGGCACGGGTGAGGCGCTCGGCAATGCCCGGGCCGATCCAGTCGCAACGCCAGTCCACGACGACCACCGAACGGCCCAGTTGCACCTCATCGCGCAGCACTTGCCAGGCATCCACCACCTGTAGCTCGCCGCCGCGTTCGAAGGCCGGCCAGTAGGGCTCGGCGCCGGTGGCGATGATCACCCGGTCAGGTTGTTCGCGTTCCACCAATGCGCGGTCGACGCGGGTGTTGCGCACCACGCGGACCCCGGCCAGTTCCATCTCGCGCTGCAGGTTGGTACTGGCCCCGCCGAACTCGCTGCGCCGGGGCAGTAACTGCGCCAGAAGCACTTGGCCGCCCAATTGGGCACTGGCTTCATACAAGGTCACCTCATGTCCGCGCTGCGCCGCCACCGCTGCCGCTTTCATCCCTGCCGGGCCGCCACCGGCGACCATGATCCGCTGGCGTCGCAGTGCCGGTTGCAGTTGGCCAAACTGCAATTCGCGGCCGGTCTCGGGATGCTGGATGCAGGAGATCGGCAGGCCTTTGTGGAAGTGGCCGATGCACGCCTGATTGCAGGCGATGCACGCCCGTACATCCTCGGCATGGCCGCTTGAGGTCTTGGCCGGCATGCGCGGGTCGCAGATCAGTGCGCGGGTCATGCCGCACACATCGGCCTGGCCGCGTTGCAGCATCAATTCGGCCTCCTGGGGCTGGTTGATGCGCCCGGTGACGAACAGCGGAATCGACAGGTGCGTCTTGAACGTCGCCGCTTCTGTCGCCAGGTACGCCGGGGCAATGGCCATGGGCGGCACGATATGGATCGCGCCGCCGAGGGAGGCCGAGGTGCCGGCAACGATGTGCACATAATCCAGGTGTGATTGCAGCTGTTGCACGGCGGCCAGGGAATCCTCTTCGGTCAGGCCTTCGGGGTCGCGTTCATCGGCAGAAATGCGCAGCCCGATGATGAAGTGCTCGTCGGTTTCGGCACGCACCGTGGCGATGATTTCCCGCAGGAAACGCAGGCGTTGTTCCAGCTCGCCGTTGTAGCCGTCGGTGCGGCGATTCACCCGCGGGTTGAGAAATTGCGCAGGCAGGTAACCATGGCTGGCGACCACTTCCACACCGTCAATCCCGGCCTGATACAGGCGCCTTGCCGCAGCGCCGTAGCCGGCGACGATCTCGTCGATCATTGTCTGGTCAAGGGCGCGCGGCATCACCCGGAAGCGTTCGTTGGGCACCCCGGAAGCCGAGTAAGCCACCGCCAGCAAACCGTCGGCCGACTCCATGATTTCCCGCCCTGGATGGAAAATCTGCGACAGCACCACGGTGCCGTGGGCGTGGCAGGTTTCGGCCAGTCGGCGATAGCCGTCGATGCAGCTGTCATCGGTGGCCATCAGCACATGGGAGGTGTAGCGGGCGCTGTCGTGCACCCCGGCCACCTGCAACACAATCAACCCCACGCCGCCTTCGGCGCGTGCCCGGTGGTAGGCGATCAACTGCTCGTTGACCTGGTTGTCGGTGGGCATCGAGGTGTCGTGCCCGCTGGACATGATGCGATTTTTCAGGCGTTTGCCACGCAGTACCAACGGTTCAAAAAGATGCGGAAAGGCATGGGGCGACATGGTGCGGATACTCCAGGCGCTGTTGTTATTATTTTTCTATAGGAGGTCAGCCTCAGTAAAAAATCAACTTGTTTTTTTACTGGCGACTGGATTAGCGTCAACCACATCACCCACCCGCCTGGAGAATAAAAATGCCTGGGGCCACCGAACGACAGCTGCGCGAAGAGCTTGCCGCCTGCTACCGGCTGATCGCGCACTTTCGCATGAGCGATTTGATTTTCACCCATATCTCGGTGCGTATCCCGGGGCCCGAGCATCACTTTTTGATCAACCCCTATGGGCTGATGTTCGAGGAGATCACCGCCTCCAGCCTGGTGAAGATCGGCCTGGACGGACGTGCGGTCGAGGCTTCGGCCCATGGCGTCAACCCGGCGGGGTTTGTGATTCACAGCGCGATTCACGGCGCCCGCGAAGATGCGCAGTGCGTGCTGCACACCCACACCCGCGCCGGCTGTGCGGTGGCGGCCCTGGAATGCGGGCTGTTGCCGGTGAACCAGATTTCCATGGAGTTCTACGGCAAGGTCGCCTACCACGACTACGAAGGCGTGGCGCTGGACATGGACGAGCAACAGCGACTGGTGCGCGACCTCGGCGACAAGCCGGTGTTGATGCTGCGCAACCATGGTTTGTTGACGGTAGGGGAGACGGTCAGCCAGGCGTTCCTGCGCATGTATTACCTGGAGAAGGCCTGCGATATCCAGATCGCCGCCCAGGCGTGCGGCAAGCTGATCCTGCCGCCTGCGCACGTGTGTGAATACACCGAGCGGCAGTTCAATGAGCCAGGCCGGCCACTGGAAGAGGGCGAACTGGCAGACCCGGACGCCATGCAACTGGCATGGGCGGCATTGCTGCGGTTACTGGATCGGGTGTCGCCGGGGTTCCGGGAGTGAGGTAGAGTCGTCCAGCCGACTCAACCCAAGGACACCGCCTCATGACCCAGGAATCCCGTTTCTCCCGCATGGAACCGGAGTTGCGCAAGGCCAATCTGGTGCAGGCGACGTTGGCCTGCCTCAAGCGCGACGGCTTCCAGGGCGCGTCGATCCGCAAGATCAGCGCCGAGGCCGGGGTGTCGGTGGGGCTGATCAGTCATCACTACTCGGGCAAGGATGAGCTAGTGGCCGAGGCCTATCGGTCAATCACCCGGCAGGTCATGGACTTGCTGCGGGATGCGATGGCCAAGGCGCCGCCCAGCCCGCGGGAGCGGCTGTCGGCGTTCTTTCGCGGCTCGTTCTCCCCCGAATTGCTCGACCCGCAACTGCTGGATGCCTGGCTGGTGTTCTGGGGGGCGGTCAAGACGGCCCCGGCGATCAACCAGGCCCACGAACACTCCTATGGCGAGTACCGCACCATCATGCGTTCGGCCTTGGTGGACATGGCCGGGGAGGAGGGCTGGAAGCAGTTCGATGCCGATTTGGCGGCCATCGCCTTGAGCGCCTTGCTCGACGGCTTGTGGCTGGAATCGGGGCTCAATCCCGGCACCTTCACCCCGGAGCAGGGCATCCAGATCTGCGAAGCCTGGGTCGATGGCTTGCAGTCGGGCGGGCGCAAGCGCTTCCAGATCAAACCCTGAACTGACGATTCCGCGCCGCCTGGACGCAATGTCCGGGCCGGCATTTTCCCCTCGAAAAATATTTGCAGTTACCCGATTGCCTCCTTACTGAACACTCGTTTAGTATCGCCCCATGTCGCACCCCTCAAGCCAATTAAAATAATTCGAGGATTCCATGACTACAGATCCGTCCGTGCTCACTCAGGTGCAGGCAGGCGTTGCCTGGATCACCCTCAATCGCGGCCCCCAGCGCAATGCCCTGGACATCCCGACCCTCAAGCACCTGCATGCCTTGCTGGACGGTTTCAACCGCGACCCGGCTGTGCGCGTGGTGGTACTGACCGGCAGCGGTCGCAGCTTCTGCGCCGGTGCCGACCTTGCCGAATGGGCCGATGCCGAAGCCCGTGGCGCCCTCGAAACCTACGGCTGGACCGAAACCGCCCACGCCCTGATGACCCGCCTGCACACCCTCGACAAACCTACCCTCGCCGCCATCAACGGCACGGCGGTCGGTGCCGGCATGGACCTCACCCTGTGCTGCGACCTGCGCGTCGCCGCGCAATCGGCACGCTTCAAGGCCGGCTACACCAGCATGGCCTACTCGCCGGACGCCGGCGCCAGCTGGCATCTGCCGCGCCTGATCGGCAGCGAGCAAGCCAAGCGCCTGCTGTTCCTCGATGAATTGTGGAGCGCCGACCGCGCCCTGGCCGCCGGGCTGGTGGGCGAAGTCGTTGCCGACGAGCAACTGCATACCCACGTCGCCGAGCTGGCCACGCGCCTGGCCAACGGCCCGACCTTTGCGTTTGCCCAGACCAAAACCCTCATCCGCGAAGGCGCCGGGCGCAGCCTGCCCGAGCAGCTCCAGGCGGAACTCGCCGCCGGCCTGCTGTGTGGACGCAGCGCCGACGGTGCTGAAGCCCTGCGCGCCTCGATGGAAAAGCGCCCACCGAACTTCTCCGGCAACTGATTCCCCTTCAAAACACCCTCGAACGATCGACAGGTAGCGCCATGAATTTCCAGCCCAGCCAAGAACAAGACATGTTGGTGGACGCGGTACGCAGTTTTGTTGCCAAGGAGTTGTTGCCCCACGAGGAGGCGGTGGACCGCGCCGATGAAGTTTCGCCGGAGCTTGCCGCGCAGATTCGTGACAAGGCCATCGCTGCCGGTTTCTATGCCTTCAACATGCCGGAAGACGTCGGCGGTGGCGGCCTGGATTACCTGTCACAGGCGTTGATTGAGCGCGAGTTGTCGAAAGTCTCCTGGGCGCTGCATGTGTTTGTCGCCCGGCCGTCGAAAATCCTCATGGCCTGCACCGGCGCGCAGATTGGCGAGTACCTGTTGCCGTGCGTGCAGGGCAAGAAGATCGACTGCTTTGCCCTGACCGAACCGGGTGCCGGTTCCGACGCCAATGCGATCAAGACCCGCGCCGTGCGCAGCGGTGATGACTTTGTGCTCAATGGCAGCAAGCACTTCATCAGCCACGCCGGCCACGCGGATTTCGCCATCGTGTTTGCCGTTACCGACACCTACGAACACAACGGTCGCCAACGCAATGCCGTGACCTCGTTCCTGGTGGACCGTGGCACGCCGGGCATGACCATTCGCCGGGGCCCCAAGTGCGTCAGCAACCGCGGCTACCACACTTATGAAATGTTCTTCGACGACTGCCGCGTACCAGCCTCCAAAGTCCTCGGCGAAGTCGGCAAAGGTTGGGAAGTCGCCAATGCCTGGCTGACCGCAGGCCGGGTGATGGTGGCTGCCAACTGCGTCGGCCAGGCCCAGCGTGCGCTGGACGTTTCCCTGCAATGGGCGGCCGACCGCAAGCAGTTCGGCCAGCCCATCGGCACCTACCAAGGCATCTCGTTCAAGCTCGCCGACATGGCCACGCAAATCCGTGCGGCCGAACTGCTGACCCTGAACACCGCCTGGAAAATGGACCAGGGCACCATGACCGACGGCGAGGCCGGCATGGCCAAGTTGTTTGCCAGCGAAGTACTGGGCAAGGTTGCCGATGAAGCAGTGCAAATCTATGGCGGCATGGGTTTGATGGACGAAGGCCCGGTGGAGCGCATCTGGCGCAACGCGCGGATCGAGCGGATCTGGGAAGGCACTTCGGAAATCCAGCGCCACATTATTGCCCGCGAACTGTTGCGGCCACTGTTGCGTTGATCGGGTCGGAGAACGCTTATGTCCCAGGCTATTCGCGACAATCTCAAGCGCCTGCTGGCGCCCCGTCACCTGGCGTTTGTCGGTGGGCGCAGCATGGCCCGTGCCCTCAAGCGCTGCGCCGACGGTGGTTTTGCCGGCCAGATGTGGCTGGTCAACCCGCAACATGACAGCCTCGATGGCGTTCCCTGCGTGCGTCGCGTGGCCGATTTGCCGTGCGGTCCGGACGCGGTGTTTATTGCCACCAACCGCGAGCTGACCCTGACCTGCGTTGCCGAACTGGCGGCCATCGGCACCGGTGGCGCCATCTGCTACGCCTCCGGGTTTGCCGAAACCGGCGCCGAGGGCCAAGCCTTGCAGCAACAACTGCTCAAGGCCGCTGGCGAGATGGCACTGCTGGGCCCCAATTGCTATGGCCTGCTGGATTACCTGCACAGCTCGGCGTTGTGGCCGGTGGCCCATGGCGGCAAGCCGGTCGAGAAGGGCGTTGCGGTGCTGACCCAGAGCGGCAACTTTGCCTACAACCTGTCCATGAGCGACCGTTCGCTGCCGGTGGCCTATATGGCGTCGGTGGGCAACCAGGCGCAGTTGGGGGTTGCCGAGTTGATGGACGTGCTGCTCGACGAGCCGTGCGTTACAGCGATTGGCTTGCACCTGGAAGGCTTGAAGAATGTGCCGGGGTTCGCCCGTGCGGCCCACAAGGCCCTGGAGAAAGGCATTCCGATCATCGCCCTGAAAACCGGGGTGTCACAGATCGGCGCCGAGTTGGCTTTGAGTCATACCAGTTCGTTGTCGGGTTCCGATGCGCTGTACGACAGTCTGTTCGCGCGCCTGGGTGTGATCCGGGTCAGCGGGCCGGTGAGTTTTGTCGAGACCCTGAAAGCGGCGGCCTGCGGTAATCTGCCGGCGGGCAACAGCCTGATCGCCCTGGCCTGTTCCGGTGGTGATGCCGGGTTGATTGCCGACTACGCCGAGCGCAACGATTTGAGCCTGCCGAAGCTCGACGAAGGCCAGCGTGAAGAGTTGGCGCAGGTGCTGCCCAGCTACGCCAACCTGGTCAACCCGCTGGATTTCACCACGGCCATCTGGGGCAACAGCGACGCGCTTAATACGATGCTCGACACGGCACTGCGCACCGAAGCGGATGCGGCAATGCTGGTGCTCGACTACCCAGCGGAATTTACCGGTGAGCGCAAGGAGTGCGACCTGCTGCTGGAGCTGTTTTGCAGTGCGCTGACTCGCCACGGCAAGACTGGCTTTGTCACCTCTGCATTTCCTGAATTGCTCCCGGCCCACGCTCGCGAGCGTCTGCATGCCCAGGGCGTTGCCGCGTTGCAAGGCGTGGAAGATGCGCTGGCGGCCTGGGGCCGGATTGCTGACTATCAAAACAATCGCCGGGCGTTGTTGGCGCGGGGTGAGTCGATACTGGTGCCGCTGTGCCCGCAAGCGCTTGAGCAACACGGACAGTCGCTTGATGAGTGGGATTCCAAGCAGGCTTTACGGGCTTTCGGCCTGACCACGCCAGCCGGTGTCTTGAGCACTCCCGAGCGGGCCATAGCCGATGCCAAAGTGCTGGGTTACCCGCTGGTACTCAAGGCCGTCAGTGCCGACTTGCCGCATAAAACCGAAGCTGGCGCCGTGGCGCTCAACCTGCAGGACGGCTTCGCCTTGACTGCTGCCCTGGCTCATATGCGCGAGCAAATCGCCGCTTATGCGCCGGATGTGCCGTTCGATCAGCTGCTGCTGGAGTCCATGGCTACGCCGCCGCTGGCCGAGCTGATTGTGGGCATCAAGCGCGAAAACGACTTCGGCCTTGCGCTGGTGATCGGCGCTGGTGGAATCCTTGTGGAGTTGCTCAAGGACAGCCGCAGCCTGCTGCTGCCCACCACCGACGACGCAATCCGCAACGCCTTGCTCGGCCTGCGCAGCGCCGCATTGCTGCAAGGCTTTCGCGGACGCGAAGTGGCCGACATGGAAGCTCTGGTGGCGGCGATTCGTGCGGTGGCCGACTACGCCTGCGCCAACGCCGGGCAATTGCTGGAACTCGATGTAAACCCATTGCTGGTCAATGCCCGGGGCGCCACGGCGGTCGATGCATTGATCCGTCTCGCCCAGGCGTGAAGGAGATGACGATGCAAAGCAAAACCTTGACGGGCGGCCAGGCCCTGGTGCGATTGCTGGCCAACTATGGTGTCGACACGGTGTTCGGGATTCCCGGCGTGCACACGCTGGAGCTGTATCGAGGCTTGCCGGGCAGCGGTATTCGGCATGTGCTGACCCGCCACGAGCAGGGCGCCGGCTTTATGGCCGACGGTTATGCGCGGGTCAGCGGCAAGCCGGGGGTGTGTTTCATCATCACCGGGCCGGGGGTGACCAACGCCGCGACGGCGATCGGCCAGGCGTATGCCGACTCGATTCCGCTGCTGGTGATTTCCAGCGTCAACCACACCGCCAGCCTCGGCAAAGGCTGGGGCTGCTTGCATGAAACCCAGGACCAGCGGGCGATGACCGCGCCCATCACTGCGTTTTCAGCGGTGGCGTTGAGCGCCGAGGATTTGCCGGAGTTGATCGCGCGGGCCTACGCGGTGTTCGACAGTGAGCGACCGCGCCCGGTGCATATTTCGGTGCCGCTGGATGTACTGTCGGCGCCGATCAAACGGGACTGGAGCAATGAGGTGGTGCGCCGTCCCGGACGCGGTTTGCCATCGGCTGAAAGCCTTGATCAGGCAGTGGCAAAACTGGCCGCGGCCAAGCGCCCGATGATCATTGCCGGTGGTGGTGCACTGTTGGCGGCCGATGCCTTGCAGCGCTTGAGTACGCAGTTGGCGGCGCCGTTTTTCAGCAGTGTCGCCGGCAAGGGATTGTTGCCGGTGGAGCATCCGCTGAATGCCGGTTCGACCCTGTGTGTCGAGCCCGGCTGGCAGCTCATCGCCGAGGCGGATGTGGTGTTGGCCATCGGCACCGAAATGGCCGATACCGACTTCTGGCGTGAACGCCTGCCGATTAATGGCGAGCTGCTGCGGGTGGATATCGACCCGCGCAAGTTCAACGATTTCTATCCTTGCGCCGTCGCGTTGCACGGTGATGCCCAGCAAACGACGCTGGCTTTGCTGGAACGCTTGCCAGCCACGCCGCGCAACGCGGATGCCGCCACCGCTGCGGTCGCGACGTTACGCCAGGCAGTCAGCAGCGGCCATGGTCCGTTGCAACGCATTCACCAGGCGATTCTCGACCGCGTGGCCGCCGAGTTGCCCGCCAATGCCTTCATCAGCAGCGACATGACCCAACTGGCTTACACCGGCAACTACGCCTTTCCCAGCAACGCCACCCGCAGTTGGCTGCATCCCACCGGCTACGGCACCCTGGGCTATGGCCTGCCGGCCGGTATCGGCGCCAAGTTCGGCGCACCGCAACGGCCCGGCCTGGTGCTGGTGGGCGACGGCGGCTTTCTCTACACCGCCCAGGAACTGGCCACGGCCGTGGAAGAACTGGACAGCCCGCTGGTGGTGTTGCTCTGGAACAACGACGCCCTGGGGCAGATTCGCGACGACATGCTGAACCTGGACATCGAACCCATCGGCGTACTGCCGCGCAACCCGGACTTCGCCGCCCTGGCGCGGGCGTTCGGCTGCACGGTCAGCGAGCCACAGAACCTGGATGAGCTGCAGACGGATTTGCGTAACGGTTTCAAGCGCAACGGCGTGACCTTGATCGAGTTGAAGCATGCCTGTGTGAACCTTTAGAGGAGCAACACCATGAGCGAAAACAACAACAAAATGACTCAAACGATGCACCGGCGGGACTTCCTCAAGCACAGCGCCGTAGCCGGTGCCGTGGCCGCCGCGTTTTCCATGGGCCTGCCGCTGCAGGCCTTTGCCGAGGAGGCCACGCCCAAGCCGGGCGGCGTGCTGCGCATGGGCCTGGCCGGCGGCAGCACCACCGACTCCCGCGACCCGGGATCCTGGGTCGACACCTTCACCTTCGTCGGCTTTTCGGCGGTGTACAACACTCTCACGGAAATCGCGGTGGACGGCAGCGCCATCCCCGAATTGGCCGAAAGCTTCGAGTCGACGCCCGACGCGCGCACCTGGACCTTCAAGCTGCGCCAGGGCGTGACCTTCCATAACGGCAAAAGCCTGACCGCTGACGACGTGGTGGCCTCGATCAACCATCACCTGGCAGCCAACTCCACCTCGGCGGCCAAGACGGTGATCGGCGATGTGGCCAGTGTCAGCGCCAAGGGCAGCGATGCAGTGGTGTTCGAATTGCACTCGGGCAATGCCGATTTCGCTTATGTAGTCGCCGATTACCACCTGGTGATCATGCCCGCCAAGGACGGCGCCGCCGACTGGCAGGCCGGGATCGGCACCAGCGGTTATCGCCTGAAAAGCTTCGAGCCGGGCGTACGCATGGACCTGGAGCGCAACCCTGATTACTGGAAGCCGGGCAGGGCACACTTCGCCAGCGCCGAGCTGTTGGCGATTGCCGACGGCGCAGCGCGGGTCAATGCGCTGGTCACCGGGCAAGTCGACGTGATCAACAAGGTCGACCTGAAAACTGTGGCCTTGCTCAAGCGCAATCCCACGCTGGTCATCGAAGAAACCAAGGGCGCCCAGCACTACACCTTCCCGATGTTGTGCGACAGCAACGAGTTCAAGAACAACGACATCCGCATGGCGATGAAGCATGCGATCAACCGCGAAACCCTGCTGGCCTCGGTGCTGCATGGCTATGGCCTGGTGGGCAACGACCATCCGATCCAGCCCGGCAGCCGTTTCATCAACGCCGATCTGGAGCAGCGCACCTACGACCCGGACAAGTCGCGATTCTACCTGCGCAAGGCCGGTGTGGAGGCGCTGAAGGTGCGCCTGCAAGCTTCCGATGCCGCCTACACCGGCGCGGTGGATGCTTCGGTGCTGTTCAAGGAGCAGGCGCGCCAGGCCGGGATTGATATCGACGTGGTGCGCGAGCCGGCGGATGGCTATTTCTCCAACATCTGGATGAAGCAGCCGTTCACCACCTCGTTCTGGTACAGCAGCCTGACTGCCGACCGCATGTTCAGCATCGGCTACGCCAAGGGCGCGGCGTGGAACGAAACCCATTGGAATAACGACCGCTTCAACCAGTTGCTCAACGCAGCGCGGGGCGAGATGAACGCGCCGCTGCGCCAGGAGATGTACAACGAAATGCAGAGCCTGTGCCGGGACGACGGCGGTGCGATTGTGCCGTTGTTCGCCAGCTCCGTGGCGGCCCGCTCGAACCGCGTCAGCCATGGACCGCTGACGGCGCCGTATGGGGAACTGGATGGGTTGCGGCTGATCGAGCGGTGGTGGCAGGCGTGAAGATTTCAGAAACGCCACCAATCAAATGTGGGAGCGGGCTTGCTCGCGAATGCGGTGGATCAGTCTCTATCTGTATTGGCTGACACACCGCTTTCGCGAGCAAGCCCGCTCCCACATTGGTCCTGTGTCGCCTTCGAGAACATGCCCAACTCATGAGAACCGAACATGAATAGCCTATTCAAACTGGTACTCCAACGTCTCGCCCTTGGCCTGCTGTCGTTGTTCGCCGTCTCGGTGATCATCTTCCTGGCGGTCGGCATGCTCCCCGGTGATATCGCCCAGGCCATGCTCGGCCAGTCCGCCACGCCGGAAACCGTCGCCGCCTTTCGCGCCCAACTGGGCCTGGACCTGCCGCCCCTGAGCCGGTTCGTGCAATGGCTGCTGCGCCTCCTGCACGGCGACCTCGGCGCTTCCCTGGCCAACCAGCGGCCCATCGCCGAACTGATCGGCGCACGCCTGGGCAACACCTTGCGCCTGGCGGCACTGGCGGCGTTGGTCTCGGTGCCCCTGGCGCTGGTGCTGGGGATGCTCGCCGCGCTGTACCGCAACAGCTGGTTCGACCGCCTGCTCAACACCTCGGCCCTGAGTGCGGTGTCGTTCCCGGAGTTCTTCGTCGCCTACCTGCTGATCCTGGTGTTTTCGGTCAAGCTGGGCTGGTTTCCCAGCCTATCCAACCTGGCGCCGGATGCCTCATTCGCCACCATTCTCGAACGTTCGGTGTTGCCGGTGGCCACCCTGAGCCTGGTGGTGATCGCGCAGATGATGCGCATGACCCGCGCCTCGCTGATCAACCTGCTGGCCAGCCCGTATATCGAAATGGCCCGGCTCAAGGGCATCAGCCAGTCGCGGATTATCTGGCGCCACGCGTTGCCCAATGCCCTGGCGCCCATCGTCAACGTGATCGCGCTCAACCTCGCGTACCTGGTGGTGGGCGTAGTGGTGGTGGAAGTAGTGTTTGTCTACCCGGGCCTCGGCCAGTTGCTGGTGGACTCGGTGTCCAAGCGCGATATCCCGGTGGTGCAGGCGTGCAGCCTGATCTTTGCCGCCACCTACATCCTGCTCAATACCGGCGCCGATGTGCTGTCCATCGCCACCAACCCACGCCTGATGCATCCCAAGGGGTAGACCATGAGCCTTCTCACACAACTGGCCCGGGCGCCATTGAGCGCGAAGTTCGGCCTGCTGGTCATCGTGCTGTACGTGCTGGTGGCGTTGTTTGCGCCGGTGCTCGCACCTTACGGGGAAACCCAGGTGGTGGGTGACGGGTTTGCGCCCTGGAGCGGCCAATTCCTGCTGGGCACCGATAACCTCGGGCGGGACATGTTCAGCCGCCTGGTGTATGGGGCGCGCAACACCCTGGGCATCGCTTTTTTGACCACGGTGCTGGCGTTTTTGCTGGGCGGTTTGAGCGGCTTGATAGCCGCGATCAAGGGCGGCTGGGTCGACCAGGGATTGTCGCGGGTGGTGGATATCCTGATGGCGATCCCGCAACTGATCTTCGCCTTGCTGATCCTCAGCGTGGTGGGCACCAATGCCACCTCGCTGGTGCTGGTGATTGCACTGCTGGATTCGACCCGGGTGTTTCGGCTGTCCCGGGCCGTGGCGATGACCGTGGTGGTGCAGGATTTTGTCGAAGCCGCGCGCTTGCGTGGGGAAGGGCTCTGGTGGCTGGTCACCCGGGAAGTGCTGCCCAACGCCGCCGCGCCGCTGATTGCCGAGTTCGGCCTGCGCTTTTGCTTCGTGTTTTTGTTTATCAGCGCGCTGTCGTTCCTTGGCCTGGGCATTCAACCGCCCACCGCCGATTGGGGCAGCATGGTCCGCGACAATGCGGTGCTGATTACCTTCGGCGACATCAGCCCGTTGCTGCCGGCCCTGGCGGTGGCGTTGATCACCGTCAGCGTGAATTTTGTCGTCGACTGGATGCTGCATAAATCCAGCGGCCTGAAGGAGTGTTGAGGATGGACAAGCCACTGCTGGAAATCCGCAACCTGCAGATCGAAGGGCATTACGAGGATGCCTGGCATCCGCTGATCAAGGGCATCGACCTGACGTTGCAGCGGGGTGAGGTGCTGGGGTTGATTGGCGAGTCCGGCGCGGGTAAATCAACGTTGGGCCTGGCGGCCATGGGTTTTGCCCGCGATGGTTGTCGCATCACCGGTGGCTCGGTGTGCTTTGACGGCATTCAACTGTTGCAGGCCAAACCCGAAGCCTTGCGCAAGCTTCGAGGACTGCGGATTGCCTACGTAGCGCAAAGCGCTGCCGCGTCGTTCAACCCGGCCCACCGGCTGATTGACCAGCATGTGGAAACCGCCGTGATCAACGGTGGCATCAGCCGCGCCCAGGCTGAACGCGAGGCGGTGGAGTTGTACCGCGTGCTGCGCCTGCCCAATCCGGAAACCATCGGCCAGCGTTATCCGCACCAGGTCTCCGGCGGGCAACTGCAACGGGTAATGACCGCCATGGCGATGGCCTGTCACCCGGACCTGATCATCTTCGACGAACCCACCACCGCCCTCGACGTCACCACCCAGATCGAAGTGCTGGCGGCGATTCGCGATGCGGTGAAAACCTTCGGCAGTGCCGCGCTGTATATCAGCCATGACCTGGCGGTGGTCGCGCAGATGGCCGACCGCATCATGGTGCTGCGCCACGGCAAGCTGGTGGAGGAGGCCGAGACCCGCGCCATGCTCAGCGCCCCGCAGCAGGACTACACCAAATCCCTGTGGGCGGTGCGCAGCTTTCGCACCGAGCCCAAGGCTTGCCCACAGCAGCAGGTGCCGTTGCTGGAAGTGCGCCAGGTATGCGCCAGCTACGGGCATCAGCCGGTGCTGCATGACGTGTCGATGAGCCTGTATCGCGGCCAGACGTTGGCGGTGATCGGCGAATCCGGCAGTGGCAAAAGCTCCACCGCACGCTTGATTACCGGGTTGCTGCCGGCTACGGCGGGGCAGGTGCTGTATGACGGTGAAGCGTTGCCGGCGGACTTTCGTCGGCGCAGCAAGGAGCAGTTGCGACGGATCCAGATGATCTACCAGATCCCCGATACCGCGCTGAACCCGCGCCAGCGCATCGTCGACATCATCGGCCGGCCGCTGACCTTCTACCTCGGTCTCAAGGGCAAGGCCATGCGCGCCCGAGTCGCCGAGTTGCTGGAGATGATCGAGCTGGACCCGGCCACCTTCATGGAGCGTCAGCCCCGTGAGCTGTCCGGCGGCCAGAAGCAACGTATCTGCATCGCTCGCGCCCTGGCGGCCGACCCACAATTGATCATCTGCGACGAAGTGACCTCGGCCCTGGATCAGTTAGTGGCCGAGGGCGTGCTGAAACTGCTCAACCGCATTCAGCAGCAGTTGGGCGTGGCCTACCTGTTTATCACCCATGACGTGGCCACGGTGCGCGCCATCGCCGACGAAGTGGTGGTGATGCAGCGGGGCAGGGTGGTGGACCAGGGCAGCCGCAGCGCGATCTTCACCCCGCCGTATCAGGACTACACCGGCTTGCTGTTTTCATCGGAGCCGGAAATGGACCCCGACTGGCTCGACCATTTGCTGGCCGAACGGGCCGCGCTTACTTCTTGAGGAGTTTTTATGAAGGTGTTGATTGTCCACGCCCATCCCGAGCCGCAGTCGTTTACCGCGGCCTTGCGTGACCAGGCCACGGCAACCCTGCAAGCGCAGGGGCATGAGGTGCAGGTCAGTGATTTGTACGCGATGAACTGGAATCCCGTAGCCAGCGCGTCGGACTTCACCTCGCGGGAGAACCCCGACTACCTGGTGTATGCCCTGGAGCAGCGCCTGGGGGTGAAAAGCCAATCCATCGCGGCGGATATCCGGCAGGAGTTGGACAAGCTGCTGTGGGCCGATCTGCTGATCCTCAATTTCCCGATCTTCTGGTTCTCGGCGCCCGCGATGCTCAAGGGCTGGATTGACCGGGTGCTGGTGTCGGGCGTGTGCTACGGCGGCAAGCGGTTCTATGATCAGGGCGGGCTCGCCGGCAAGAAAGCGCTGGTCACGGTGACCCTCGGCGGGCGCGAGCATATGTTTGGCGAGGGTGCGATTCACGGGCCGTTGGAGGACATGCTGCGGCCGATCCTGCGTGGCACGCTGGCGTATGTCGGGTTTGAGGTGCTGGAGCCGTTTGTGGCGTGGCATGTGCCGTATATCAGCGCCGAGGCCCGGCAGGATTTTCTGCGCAATTACCAGCAGCGGCTGGAAGGGCTGGCGGATGACCAGCCGTTGGTGTTTCCGAAGCTCGAGCAGTTTGATGAGGCGCTGTACCCACTTTAGTCAAGTGAATGAAGATCCAGTGTGGGAGCGGGCGTGCTCGCGAAAGCGGTGTGCCAGTTGATGCATGTGCTGGCTGGACCACCGCATTCGCGAGCAAGCCCGCTCCCACATTTGGTCTTCATTTGTCAGGCGCGATTGTGTGCCCGCAACCGCTCGGCAGCGCTGCGCAGCAGCTGTTCCGTGCCGTCCCAGCCCAGGCAGCCATCGGTGATCGACACGCCGTATTTCATCGACGGGCTCAATGGTTGGCAGCCTTCAAACAGGTGGCTTTCGATCATCATGCCGATCAGCGAGGTGTCGCCCTGCAGGCGCTGTTCCAGCACGTCGTTGAACACCGCCGGTTGGCGCAGCGGGTCTTTGCCGCTGTTGGCGTGGCTGCAGTCGACCATGATCCGCGGCGCGACTTTGCTCTTGGCAAGGTCGGCGTGAACCTGGGCCACGCTCTGGCGATCGTAGTTCGGCCCACGATGGCCGCCGCGCAACACGAGGTGAGTGTCGGGGTTGCCCGGGGTCTGGATGATCGCCGGATGGCCCTGGCTGTCGACACCGAAGTGACGGTGCGGGTGAGCGGCGGAGCGCATGGCGTCACAGGCGATGGCCACGCCGCCGTCGGTGCCGTTCTTGAAGCCGACGGGCATGCCGAGGCCGCTGGCCATTTCGCGATGAATCTGCGATTCGGTGGTGCGCGCGCCAATGGCGACCCAGCTCAGCAGGTCATCGAAGTAGCCGGCAGCCATCGGTTGCAGCAGCTCGGTGGCGACCGGCAGGCCCAGGCGCAGCATTTCCCGCATCAGTTCCCGGGACAGGGTCAGGCCGGCGGCCATGTCGTCGCTGCCATCCAGGCGTGGGTCGTAGGCCAGGCCTTTCCAACCGATGGTGGTGCGGGGTTTTTCGACGTAGGCGCGGATCACCAGCAGCATCTGGTCACTGACTTCATGGGCCAGTTTTTTCAGGTTGCGCGCGTATTCCATGGCCGATTCCGGGTCGTGGATCGAGCACGGGCCGACAATCACCAGCAGGCGTGAGTCTTCACCCTTGAGGATGGCGCGCACGGCTTGGCGATGGGCGTGGATCTGTTCGTTGAGGAATGGGCTCAGGGGCAGTTGGTGCTTGAGCTCAAGGGCACTGGGCAAACGCTGGGTCAGCGCTTCATTGGCGCAGGACAGGGTGGAAACAGGCAGAGCGGCGATCGAGGCGTTCATATTCGGGCTTCCTGGGCAAGCGGCGGGCTGTTCCCGCACGCTCTGCCCTACTGGGGTGTTCGACAATTGGCCGTATTGGCTACGTGTGTTGGCTTGCCACCAATAGGTGACCGATCGGAGGCGGCAGGCTGTCCCGAACGGAGCTTGCTAAATCGCCAGGCGGTGGAGGTGTCGTAGCGGTAATAGGTGGCGTAGTTCATGGCGTGAGTCCTTTAAGTGTTCGGTGTGTGGCAAAAATAATAAGGGCTGAAAAAACAAAACCCCCGGTCGGGGAGCCGACCGGGGGTTAGATTTCTCTGGTAGGCGACCCCTTGAGTAGTGGGCGCCGATTTCAGGTATCAGGCGCGCCAGTGGCTAAACCAATACCCAAAATAAAAGCTGACCAGTGCGCTCAAACCGCTCACGCGGGCAGCCACGACCGAGCGCTGGGCGCTGGCAGCAGGGCAAACCTGGGTGTGGGTGAGTTGCAACATGGTGTGTCTCCAAATGATGGGGGGAGCTTAACTGAGGCGAGCGGGTGGATTCAATCAGTAATTTCTATTGAGGTTGGGTACTTACGGCTATGACCCAAGTGTCGATATGCTGCACGGACTTCACGATGATTGCCTGGATGCGACCATGACGGCCTTGACGATTGCTGCTGCCCAATCCATTTCCATTGCGGGCGACGTACCCGGAAATATCGCGCGTCACTTGGCTTTCATGCGCGTGGCGGCGGAGCACGGCGTGCAGTTGCTGGTGTTTCCGGAACTGTCCCTGACCGGCTATGAACCGCCACTGGCCGCCGGGCTGGCGATCGCGCCCGGCGATGAAGCGCTGGCGCCGCTGCGGGAGATGGCCCGTGAGTTGCGCATCACCGCGGTGGTGGGCATGCCGATTCGCCTGGGGGGCGCCAGTGAGGTGTTGATCGGTGCGCTGGTGCTGGGGCCGGATGGCTCGGTGGCGGTCTATACCAAGCAGCATCTGCATCCCGGTGAAGACGTGGCGTTTGCTGCGGGGCAGGGCGGGGCGGCCCTTGAATGGGGGGACGACCGGATCGCCCTGGCGGTATGCGCGGATTTTTCCCACGCCAGCCACCCTCGACAGGCTGCCGAGGACGGGGCGAACATCTACGCTGCGGGTGTGCTGATCAGCGAAGGCGGCTACGCGCCGGACACCGCCTTGCTACAGGGCTATGCCGCCGAGCACCGGATGCTGGTGCTGATGGCCAACCACGGTGGCCCATCCGGTGGCTGGGCCTGCGCCGGGCGCAGCGCAATCTGGGGCGCCGACGGTGGTTTGATCGCGGCTAGCCCGGGTGTAGGCGATACGCTGGTGATTGCACGACGCGACACCGGCGGCCAGTGGCAGGGAGAACAGGTGGCAATCTAGGGAGTTCAGGCACATGGCGTTTCAACTGCAGGCCGCGACCAGCCAACACCTGGCCTTCGCCCGGACCCTGACCCACCAGGCCATGGGTAATTATTATCGCCAATACGACTTGTCGTGGTCCGATGCCGGTTTCGATACCGCCTGGGCCGGACGAGAAAACTGGCTGATCTGTCGCGATAACGAGGTGCTGGGTTTCATCAGCATCAGTCGTGACCCCAAGGCACTGTATATCCGCGAATTGCACATCCTTGAGGCGTTTCGTCATCAAGGGGCTGGCGGCTGGGTTATCGAGCAGATGGTGTACAAGGCGCGCGCGCAAGGGCTGGGTCTTTTACGGTTGACCGTTTTCAAGACCAACCCGGCGCGAAGGCTCTATCAGCGCAAGGGCCTGGAAATCGTTGGAGCGGAGGATTGCTTCTGGCGCATGGAGCGCAATTGCCGGCCGTGATCGGGTGCGAGTACTGCCAGTTCGAGGAAAACAGGCACTTGGTTTTAATAAGCGCATACTCACTTCAAGAAATGACTTCCTGCTCTTGTCTCACGGTTTCGCCCTCAACCGGGATGATTCCGTCCTTCATGCCCAACAGGACCGCCACCTTGTGGGCTTCTCCACGTCGTCCCTTTTTGCGCCCAGCGAGTACTTGATAGGTGGTTGCCGGGTCCACGCCATGTTCCCGGGCGAACGCTTGAACAGACTTACCTTGATGTTCCAGCCAGGCCTTGGCTTGTGCAGCAGTGCGAATACCGGGCATAGTTCAAAACCGTTCAAGTTTGTGTAAAACGAGATGAGTGTGTCACCTCTAGGGGTGTGCCAAATAGGATCATACATCCAAATGAGTGGAATCGGTTTCCGGTTAAGGCAAGAAAGAGAGCGGCTTGGCCTGTCGCAGAAAACTTTTGGTGAAATAGGAGGTGTAGAGGCGAACGCACAGGGTAAATATGAAAATGGCGGACGCGCGCCAAAGGCTGATTACTTGTCTCGCGTGGCAGAAAGAGGTGTCGATATCCTGTACGTGTTGACCGGCAATCCAACGCCGACCCAACTTGAAAACCTGAGCCAGGTCGAGGAGAAAGTGCTGGGGAACTACCGTGCGATGTTCAAGGAAGACCAGGACGCAATCCATCGCCTGACTTCTACCCTGGCCGAGCATTCACTCACCACCAATGGAAAAAACCGGTCATCGGCCCCGGATTCCTGACCTTTTACCCAGGAAATTGAGCCGTCCGCCATTCGGCGGCGGCCCGTTGTGCATTGAAACTCTATATATATGACGCTTGCAGCTAGGTCTGCGCCGTGGTTTTTTGCTAAGGTGTTCAGCAACCTATAAGACCATATCGCGAGGTGTCTGCTTGATTAGGGTGCTAGTAGTCGATGACCATGATCTCGTTCGTACAGGCATTACACGAATGCTGGCTGACATCGATGGCCTGCAAGTAGTCGGCCAGGCCGAGTCAGGGGAGGAATCCCTGATCAAGGCCCGGGAGTTGAAGCCCGATGTGGTTTTGATGGACGTCAAGATGCCTGGGATCGGCGGTCTTGGCGCCACTACAAAGTTGTTGCGCAGCCATCCGGATATCAAAGTCGTGGTAGTGACCGTGTGTGAGGAAGATCCTTTTCCTACACGGCTGCTACAAGCGGGCGCGGCTGGCTATCTGACAAAAGGCGCGGGATTGGCGGAAATGGTCCAGGCCATTCGCCTGGTATTTGCCGGCCAACGCTACATCAGCCCGCAGATTGCCCAGCAGCTGGCGATCAAGTCGTTCCAGCCCACCAGCGACTCGCCGTTCGATGCGCTGTCGGAGCGGGAAATCCAGATCGCTCTGATGATTGTCGGCTGTCAGAAAGTCCAGTCGATTTCCGACAAGCTGTGCCTGTCGCCGAAAACCGTGAACACCTACCGTTATCGGATTTTCGAAAAGCTTTCCATCAGCAGTGATGTTGAATTGACCCTGCTGGCGGTACGCCACGGCATGGTAGATGCCAGCGCCTGAAATGACAGCTCCTGAAATAAAGGTCCAATTCGATCCGAGTGCGTTCCTTGCAACCTGCAGTGGCCGTCCCGGCGTGTATCGCATGTTCGACAGCGAAGCGCGCCTGCTCTACGTCGGTAAAGCCAAGAACCTGAAGAGCCGCCTGGCGAGTTACTTCCGCAAGACCGGCCTGGCAACGAAGACGGCGGCACTGGTGGCGCGTATCGCCCAGGTGGAAACCACCATCACCGCCAATGAAACCGAGGCGCTGCTGCTTGAGCAGACGCTGATCAAGGAATGGCGGCCGCCCTACAACATCCTGCTGCGTGACGATAAGTCCTACCCGTACGTGTTTCTCTCGGACGGCGACTTTCCGCGTCTGAGCATCCATCGCGGCGCCAAGAAGCAGAAGGGCAAGTACTTCGGGCCTTACCCCAGCGCCGGCGCCATCCGCGAAAGCCTGAGCCTGCTGCAAAAGGCGTTTTTCGTGCGCCAGTGCGAAGACAGTTTCTACAAGAACCGCAACCGCCCGTGCCTGCAGTACCAGATCAAGCGCTGCAAGGCGCCGTGCGTGGGCCTGGTTGAGCCTGCGGAATATGCCGAGGACGTGCGTCACTCGGTGATGTTCCTCGAAGGCCGCAGCAATGCCCTGGCCGATGAGCTGTCCGGCGCCATGGAGCAAGCGGCCAGCACCCTGGATTTCGAGCGCGCCGCAGAGCTACGCGACCAGATCTCCCTGCTGCGTCGCGTGCAGGACCAGCAGAGCATGGAGGGCGGCACCGGTGACGTCGACGTCATCGCCGCCTTCGTCAACCCGGGCGGCGCCTGTGTGCACCTGATCAGCGTGCGCGGCGGCCGGGTGCTGGGCAGCAAGAACTTCTTCCCCCAGACCGGTATAGAAGAGGAGGTCGCCGAAGTCATGGCGGCGTTCCTCGGCCAGTACTACGTCAGCAGCCCCGAGCGCGACCTGCCGAGCGAACTGATCGTCAACGTGGTGCACGAGGACTTCCCGGCGCTGATCGAAGCGATTCACGAACTGCGTGGCCGCGAGCTGGACATCAGCCACCGGGTGCGCGGCACCCGTGCGCGCTGGCAGCAGTTGGCCGTGACCAACGCCGAACAGGCCCTGGGCGCACGCCTGGCCAACCGCCAGCATGTCGCCGCGCGGTTTGACGCCTTGGCCGAAGTCCTCAACCTTGACGAACCGCCCCAGCGCCTGGAGTGCTACGACATCAGCCACTCCAGCGGCGAGGCTACCGTGGCTTCCTGCGTGGTGTTCGGGCCGGAAGGGCCGATCAAGTCCGATTACCGGCGCTACAACATCGAAGGCGTCACCCCGGGCGATGACTACGCCGCCATGCACCAGGCCCTGACCCGCCGCTTCAGCAAGCTGAAGGACGGCGAGGGCAAGCTGCCGGACATCCTGCTGGTGGATGGTGGCAAGGGCCAGCTGTCCATGGCCCGCGACGTACTCAACGAACTGGCGGTACCCGACCTGATCCTGCTCGGCGTGGCCAAGGGTGCCACCCGCAAGGCCGGTTTTGAAACCTTGTACTTGAATGATGCAGCCCATGAGTTCACCTTGAAGGGCGATTCCCCGGCGCTGCACCTTATCCAGCAGATCCGCGACGAAGCCCACCGTTTCGCCATCACCGGCCACCGTGCCCGACGTGGCAAAACCCGGCGTACCTCAACCCTGGAAGGGGTGGCAGGGGTCGGGCCGACACGGCGGCGGGACTTGTTAAAACATTTTGGTGGCTTGCAGGAGCTGTCCCGTGCCAGCATCGAAGAAATAGCCAAAGCTCCCGGTATCAGTAAAAAGCTCGCAGAGTTGATTTATGCAAATCTGCACAGCGAGTAGAATGCCTTCTCACCTCGTAGCCAGTTGTGCCGATGAATATCCCTAATCTGATCACCGTACTACGCGTCCTGCTCATACCGATTTTCATATTGCTGTTTTACCTGCCGTACGAATGGAGCTACATGGCATCCAGTTCGGTGTTTGCCTTCGCAGCCGCCACCGACTGGCTGGACGGTTACCTGGCCCGTCGCCTGGAACAGAGCACGCCGTTTGGCGCGTTCCTGGACCCGGTGGCCGACAAACTGATGGTAGCGGTCGCCCTGGTGCTGCTGGTGCAGGAACACGGCAACCTGTGGCTGACGTTGCCGGCGGCCGTGATCATCGGTCGCGAGATCGTCGTCTCCGCCCTGCGGGAGTGGATGGCCGAAATCGGCGCCCGAGCCCACGTGGCCGTGTCCAACATGGGCAAATGGAAAACTGCGGCGCAGATGCTTGCCCTGGTGATCCTGCTGGCCAACCCGTCGGATTTCTCCTTCTGGGTATTGCTGGGCTATGCCTTGCTGCTGATCGCTGCGGGCCTGACCTTGTGGTCCATGCTGCAATATTTGCGCGCCGCCTGGCCGCATCTGCGCACCGAGGTTGAAAAGAAATAAAACTTTTTTGAATCAAGGGGTTGACGGGTGATGAGGATTCTATAGAATGCGCATCACCAAGACGCGGGAATAGCTCAGTTGGTAGAGCACGACCTTGCCAAGGTCGGGGTCGCGAGTTCGAGTCTCGTTTCCCGCTCCAAACACAAAGAAAAAGCCACTCAATAGAGTGGCTTTTTTTTGCCTGGGATTTAAGGAATAGACGCTTCGGCGTCTTTTTTCGTTTCTACGCAAAACTACTGAAATCTGTCTCCAGCCACTTTTTTAAGTACATTTTTGAGTACATGGAATACGGGCAGTGGGCACAGCGGTTTTTGGGCGGAGCACCCCGGTCCGGCATCGTATACATCTCCTCGACCCGAAGCACTTGCCGCATTCCCGCCACCCGAAACAACAACGCCGGCAAGTGCCGGCGCTGTGTGCGGTTCAGGCATTACCCTCAGCGAAATGCCGGCACCACGTGCTTGATAAACAGCTCAAGGGATTTTTTCTTCTCCGCGTGGGGCAAGCTGTTATCACACCAGAAGCTGAACTCGTCCACACCCAGCTCCTGGTAGTACTGGATGCGCGGGATGATTTCTTCAGGCGTGCCAATCATTGCGGTCTTGTGCAGGCTTTCCAGTTCAAACTCCGGACGCCCGGCGAATTTTTCTTCCGGGCTCGGGTCAAGGAAGCCGTTGACCGGCACGGTCTTGTTGCCGAACCAGGCATCAAAGGTGCGATAGAATCGGGCGATTGCCTTGGCCCCGACTTTCCAGCCGTCAGGGTCGTCTACCGCGTGCACGTGGGTGTGACGCAACACCATCAGTTGTGGGCGTGGCACATCCGGGTTGTTGTCCAGGGCAGCCTGGAATTTATTTTTCAGGTCGAGGACTTCTTCGTCGCCCTTCATCAACGGCGTGACCATCACGTTGCAGCCATTAGCTACCGCAAAGTTATGCGAGTCCGGGTCGCGTGCGGCAATCCACATCGGCGGGTTGGGCTGCTGGATCGGCTTGGGCACGCTGGTGGAGGTGGGGAACTTCCAGATGTCGCCGTCATGGGCATAGTCGCCTTTCCACAACGCACGTACCACCGGCACCATCTCGCGCAGCGCCTGGCCGCCGGATGAGGCGGGCATGCCGCCGGCCATGCGGTCGAACTCCACCTGGTAGGCACCACGGGCCAGGCCGACTTCCATGCGTCCGTTACTGATCACGTCGAGCAGCGCGCATTCGCCTGCCACCCGCAGTGGGTGCCAGAACGGCGCGATGATGGTACCGGCGCCCAGGTGAATGGTGGTGGTTTTGGCCGCGAGGTAAGCCAGCAGCGGCATCGGGCTGGGCGAGATGGTGTATTCCATGGCGTGGTGTTCGCCAATCCAGACGGTGCTGAAACCACCGGCTTCCGCCATCAGGGTCAGTTCGGTCAAGTCTTCGAACAACTGGCGATGGCTGACACTTTCATCCCAGCGTTCCATGTGCACGAACAGGGAAAATTTCATGACGCTTACCTCGGATCTATTGTGATCGGCCTGTCGACTGCGGGCCCTTAGGTGCTCTCGCCAATGTGAAGCTTGCCAGTGATGAAGGCTATTCGGCGGATTGATTGTTGGTATACCATAATACGGAATATCTGCAAAACTTTTCTCTCCAGCGGTCGCACATTCACTTCACAAGGAAGGCGAGCTAGATGAACATAAAACAAAAATTGATCCTGGCCTTTGCGGTGATCGCCAGCCTGCCAGTCATTCTGGTGGCAGTGATGATCATCCTCAACGTGCGCCATGAGGCACGGGACGGCTTTATCGACGGCAGCGAACGCGAGATTCGCCAGGTCGACAATGCCATGCAATTGTTTTTTGAAGGTATCAGTCAGAACGTCGCCTACCTGGCGGCGCATCCGCAGTTGCAAAGTATCAACGGCGATGTGAAACGCTATCTGGCCAGCGACGCCGCCCAAGTCGCACTCGGCGGGCGCGATCAGCAGTTGTTCAAGCTGTTCGAGGGCTTGGCCAAGAGTCATTCGGCCTACACCTACCTGTCACTGGGTACTGAAGATGGCGGCTATGTATTCTGGCCGGGTGACCCGAAGCTGGCGAGCTACGACCCGCGCACCCGGCCCTGGTACAAGACGGCCATGGCGCAACCGGGCAAGACCCTGCGCACCGAGGCGTATTACTGGGCCGCCGATGACGTGGTGCTGGTCAGTACGGTGCGAAGCTTCAATGACCGCCAGGGCAACGCGAGCGGGGTGGTGAACATCGATGTTTCCCTCAAGCAACTGACCGACCTGGTCAAACAGATCAAGCTGGGTGACAGCGGCTACCTGATGTTGATGGAAGCCAATAACACCGTGTTGGTGGACCCGAATGACCCGTCTCACAACTTCAAGAAACTTAGTGAGTTGGGCGAGGGTTACCGGCAGTTGAGCGAGGCTGGGCAGGGCCTGGTGCAGGTCGAGTTGGCAGGCGAGCGCTACATGGCGTTTGTCTGGCCGTCCAGGGCATTGGGCTGGCGGTTTGTCGGGGTGGTGCGGGAAAGTGAAGTGATGGCCGGCGCGGCGCGCCTGACCTGGCTGATCGCGGCGATCGCCCTGGTGTGTGCCGTGTTGTTTGCAGTGGTGGGCGCCTGGTTTGCCGGGCTGATCGTCAAGCCGATTCGTGGTGTGGCCAGCGGCCTGGAAGGCATCGCCCAGGGCGAAGGAGACCTGACGGCGCGCCTGCCGGTAAAAGGGCGAGACGAGACGGCACAACTGGCCGGCTGGTTCAACCAGTTCCTCGAAGCGATCCGCACGCTGATCCAGCGCATCGGCCAGGCGGCCGGGCAGATCCACAGCAGTTCGGGGAGTGCCATGGAGGTCTCGGTGGAAATGGCTGAGGTCGCCTCACGCCAACGGGAGGCCGTGGACATGGTGTCCACCGCGTTTCATGAGATGGTCGCCACCTCCAATGAAGTCGCGCGCTCCTGCAGCCAGGCCGCCGACTCTGCCGACAACGGACAGCGCCAGGCGCACACCGGCCAGCAGCAGATCGACGCAGCAGTGAGCAGCGTAGGGCGCCTGAGTGAGGAAATCGGCCACTCCGCCCAGTCCATGGAGCAACTGGAAAAAGACAGCAACGACATCCAGTCGATACTCGGCACCATCCGCTCCATCGCCGAACAGACCAACCTGCTGGCGCTGAACGCTGCCATCGAAGCCGCCCGAGCCGGTGAACAGGGGCGTGGTTTTGCCGTGGTGGCAGACGAAGTGCGGGCCCTGGCCAAGCGTACGTCGGACTCCACCGGCGAGATCGACGGGCTGCTGGGCAACCTCGCCCGGCGTACCCATCAGATGGGTAAACAAATGCATGCCAGCCTGGAGGTGTCCCAGGAAACGGTGGTGTCAATCAACGACGCACGGGCCAGTTTTGGGTTGATTCGCGAGTCGGTGGACGTGATCCGCGACATGAATACGCAAATCGCAACGGCTGCCGAAGAGCAGCACCAGGTGGCTGAAGACATCAATCGGCACATCAGCCAGATTCACGGGGATGCACAGTTGGTGGCGAGCCTGGCTGATTCCACGCGCCAGGATGCGCAGCAATTGACGACGTTGTCTCAGACGTTGAATCAGTTGGTCAGCCGCTTCCGCACCTGACCGGTGGGCGCCCGGGCTGCCGGGCGCCTGCAACGGTAACGATCAGGCAATGGCGGGCAGGGCGCCCATCTTGCCGTGGCAATAAACCAGTGGCCCGGCGTTCTGCCGGGGCATGATCAGGTTCTTCACCGCACCGACCATGATTGCATGGTCACCGCCTTCATACTCACGCCACAACTCGCACTCGATCACCGCCGTGGCATTGGCGAGGATCGGGTTGCCCAGTTCACTCAACGTCCATTCGATGCCCTGCGCCTTGTCTTTGCCCTTGCGCGCAAAAGCATAGGCTTCGCTTTGCTGCCCACCGGACAGCACATGAATGGCAAAGCGCTGGTTCTTGATCAGCACCGGATAGGAGTCGGAACTGTAGTTGGGGCAGAACAGCACCAGGGCCGGCTCCATGGACAACGAGCTGAACGCACTGGCGGTAAGTCCGACTATCTGCCCGTCATCATCGAGCGTGGTGATCACGGTGACTCCGGACGGAAACGAACCCATCACTTGTTTGTAGATGGCGGCATCGATCATGGGACGGTCCTCGTAGGGTGAAGCGGATTTTATAGATTTGTAGGTCTGATGGTATACCGTAATACAATCTAATCAAGGGCTTTTTCAGGCGGCCGATGAACGTTGACCTTTGGTCTTATAGCCAATGAATACGGGGGTTAGCCCGCTGAATGAAGAGGGGCCGTGTGGCACAATAGCGGATCAGATGCGTGCCAGGACTACGGATCAGTCTTGTGAAAATGTTGGAATACCATAATATGGTGTTCGTATGGGGGTGGCCAGAGAGCTCCCCCGGTTTGGCGTCAAACAACTATAAGATCAGACAAACGCGAGTTCATTTCCATGCCCCAGATGTCCCGGCAAGATCCCCTGATCGAGAATCACACGGTCGATTACGTCCCCCTCGCGGAGCGCCATGGAAAGGCCCGCGACCTGTTCACCCTATGGTTCAGCACTAACATTGCACCGCTGCCCATCGTCACCGGCGCTATGGTGACTCAGGTGTTCCATCTCAACCTGGTGTGGGGGCTGCTGGCGATTGCCCTCGGGCACATGCTCGGCGGTATTGTCATTGCCCTCGCGTCGGCCCAGGGCCCGCGCATGGGCATCCCGCAGATGGTGCAGAGCCGGGGTCAGTTCGGGCGCTACGGAGCGCTGCTGATCGTTTTCTTCGCGGCCCTGATCTACATTGGCTTTTTCATCTCCAACATTGTGCTGGCGGGCAAGTCCATCGTCGGCATCGTGCCGTCGGTACCGGTGCCGGCCAGCATCCTGATCGGCGCGCTCAGCGCCACGGCCATTGGCGTGATCGGCTATCGCTTTATCCATACCCTGAACCGCATCGGCACCTGGGTGATGGGCAGCGCATTGCTGGCGGGTTTCCTCTACATTTTTTCCCACGACCTGCCGGCAGACTTCCTCACCCGTGGCGGCTTCAATCCGGCCGGCTGGCTGGCGACGGTGTCGTTGGGAGTGATCTGGCAGATCAGCTTCTCCCCCTATACCAGCGATTATTCGCGCTACCTGCCGGCTGATATCGGCATCACCCGACCCTTTGTCGCCACCTACCTGGGGGCCACTCTCGGCACCATTTTGTCGTTCTCCTTTGGCTTGGTCGCCGCCCTGGCGACACCCGAAGGCACTGAGGCGATGGTCGCGGTCAAGCAAGCCACCGGCTGGCTGGGGTCGATCCTGATGGTGCTGTTTCTGCTCAATATCATCAGCCACAACGCCCTGAATCTGTATGGTGCGGTGCTGTCGATCATCACCTCGATCCAGACCTTCGCCAGCCAGTGGACACCCGGCATCAAAGTGCGTGTGGTGCTGTCCAGCGTGGTGCTGGCCGGATGCTGCGTGGTGGCATTGGGCGCGTCGGCGGACTTCATCTCGCAATTTATCGGCCTGATCCTTGCGCTGCTATTGGTGCTGGTGCCGTGGGCGTCGATCAACCTGATCGATTTCTACATCATCAAGCGTGGCGCCTATGACATTGCGTCGATCTTTCAGGCGGACGGCGGGGTTTACGGACGCTTTAACCTGCATGCGATCGTGGCGTATTTCATCGGCATCATCGTGCAACTGCCGTTTGCCAATACGTCGCTGTACGTGGGGCCATGGGCCAATCTGGTAGAGGGCGCAGACCTGTCGTGGCTGGTGGGGTTGGTGGTGACGTGTCCGCTGTATTACTGCCTGGCGACGCGCGAGCATAGCCGGAAGATGAGGACGGTAAAGTTGGGCTATACCGACTGATCATCGAATGAACTGAAATGCCCGGCCAATGCCGGGCATTTTTTTATCTGCAGTTAAGGCCTGCCGATGCAGCCGTATCCTTGTAGCAAGCTGGCTTGATGATCAATGACATCCGGCCAGGTCCAATGTTAGCAGGCAAAAAAAGGCCGCCACAACCCGACGTTGTGGCGGCCCAAGGGTGACTCAATGGGCGCCGGCGGCCTTGTTCAGATCGCTTTCAGCCCATGCGGTATAGACGCAAGCATCCGCCGTGGCCCAGCGCACGCGCACCGGGTCGCCGGCCTTGAGTGGCATGCCCGCAGCAGACAACGCCTTGACTGTCATCGAGGTGCCGCCAAGGGTTTTCACGGTGCAGGTCTGGCTTTCGCCGAGGAACAGCACCTCGCCTACAATCGCTGACACCTCATTCCAACCCGCCGCCAATGCCTGCTCGGTAGCTTGCTCGACACTCAGCGCCAAGGCTTTTTCCGGGCGTACCATCAACAGCACCTCCTGCTCGGTTTGCAAGCCGCTGGTCAGGCGGATCGACAGCGATTGGCCTTCAAACGATGCCACCGCATTCCCCTGCGCCTTGAGCTTGAGGAAGTTGGAGTTACCGAGGAACGAGGCTACAAACGCATTTGGCGGGTTCTGGTACAGGTCGTAGCCACTGCCCAGGCCGACAATCTTGCCGTGGCTGAAAATCGCGATGCGCTGGGACAGGCGCATGGCTTCTTCCTGGTCGTGGGTTACGTAGACGATGGTTATGCCCAGGCGCCGATGTAATTGGCGCAGTTCGTCCTGCAGGTCTTCACGCAGTTTTTTGTCGAGGGCGCCGAGGGGTTCGTCCATCAGCAGGATGCGCGGCTCGTACACCAGCGCCCGCGCGATGGCGACGCGTTGCTGCTGGCCGCCGGAGAGTTGCGAAGGGCGGCGATGGGCAAATTGCTCAAGCTGCACCAGCTTGAGCATGGCGTCGACGCGCTTCTCGCGCTCGGCGCTGGCCAGTTTGCGAATCGCCAGGGGGAAGGCGATGTTGTCGCGCACCGACAAATGCGGGAACAGCGAGTAACGTTGGAACACCATGCCGATGTCGCGTTTGTGCGGCGGCACATTGACCAGGGATTGGCCGCTCACCAGGATCTCGCCGCTGCTTGGCGTTTCAAAGCCTGCGAGCATCGACAGGGTGGTGCTTTTGCCAGAGCCGCTGGAGCCGAGGAAGGTCAGGAATTCGCCGTCCTTGATATCCAGCGAGATGTTATCCACGGCGGCAAATTCACCGTAGTACTTGTTCAGGTTGCGCAAGCTGACCAGGGGTTGGCCATGGTTTTGCGCGGTATCTTGGATCACTGCACTCATGTCTTGCTCCTGGGCGCTCAAGCGCGGGTTTCTGTGCGCCGGCGAAGGGCGGCGGCGATGACCATGACGAGCACCGAGAGGCCGATCAGCAACGTCGAGGCGACGGCAATCACAGGCGTCAGGTCCTGGCGCAGGGTGGTCCACATTTTTACGGGAAGGGTTTGCAGGGTCGGGCTGGCCATCATCACGCTGAGCACCACTTCGTCCCATGAGACGAGAAAGGCGAACAACGCGCCGGCCACCATTCCCGGGCGAATCGCCGGGAATGTCACCTTGAATACGGCCTGCAGGCGCGATGCGCCGCAGATCACCGCCGCATCTTCAATCGATTGGTCGAACAGCTTCAGCGAGTTGATGATCGAGATAATGGTGAACGGCAGCGCGACAATCACATGGCTCACTACAAAGGCGAACATCGTGCCGGTATAGCCGAGCTTGAGGAACAGTGCGTACACCGCCACCGCGATGATCACCAACGGCACGATCATCGGCAGGGTGAACAGGCCGTAGAGCAACTCGCGGCCAGGAAATCGCCCACGCACCAGGGCAAATGCGGTGGGCAGGCCCAGCGCCACGGCGAACACGGTGGTCAGTACCGCAACCTTGAGGCTCGCTACCGCCGCGTTCATCCAGTCGGCATTGGAGAAGAACTGGCCGTACCATTTCAGCGTCCAGCCCGGTGGCGGGAACACCAGCCATTGGGACGAGCCGAACGACAGCAACACGATGAACACGATCGGCAACAGCAAGAACAGGCCAATCATGCCGGTGGTGGTGTAGAGGCCCAGGCGCATCCTGCGGCTCATGGCATTGGAAGTCAGGAGCATGACGGCTTACCTCGCGTTGCTGGCGCCAACCGGGGATTCCGGCTGAAGCTTCAGGTAGAAGTAGAACAGCACCAGCGTGATAAAGATCAGCAATGCGGCGCCGGCACTCGCCAGGCCCCAGTTGAGGAACGACTGCACCTGCTGGATGATGAACTCAGGCAGCATCATGTTCTGCGCGCCGCCGAGCAGCGCCGGGGTGACGTAGTAACCGAGGGACATCACAAACACCATCAAGCCGCCGGAAAACAACCCCGGTCGGCACAGCGGCAGGAACACCCGGAAGAAGTTGGTCCAAGGGCTGGCACCGCAGATGGAGCCGGCCTGCAGGATCATCGGGTCGATGGCCTGCATGGTTGCCTGCAATGGCAGCACAATGAACGGGATCATGATGTAGCTCATACCGATCACCACGCCGGTCAGGTTGTGCACCATCTCCAGCGGCTGGTCGATGATGCCCATCGCCATCAGTGCCTTGTTGATCACCCCGGAGGCTTGCAGCAATACCAGCCATGAATAGGTGCGGGCGAGCAGGCTGGTCCACATCGACAGCAGCACGATGTTCAGGATCCAGCGCCCCCAGCCGCGTGGTACCAGGGTAATCACCCAGGCCAGCGGGAAGCCCAGCAACAGGCTGAACAGGGTCACCAGGCCGGCCACCGAAAAGGTATTGAGCAGTACCCGGGCGTATGCCGAGTTAGCGAACAGTTGCTCATAGTTGCCAAGGCCCGGTACGGGCTCCAGCACGCCGCGCAGCAACAGGCCGATCAGCGGCGCGAGGAAGAACAGGCCGAGGAACAGCAGCGCCGGGATCAGGTTGCTCGACCCCCGCCAGCGCTGCGCCAGGGATGGCGCACCTGGTTTGCAGGAAACTGCGCCAGCAACGCCGAGGGCGCTCCCGGTCGGCGTGGTTGCCGTCATTTTCATTTGACTAGCCATTCATTCCACCGTGTCGCAATGGCCGGACCGTTCTTGGCCCAGTAGGCGAAATCGAGGGTGATCTGGTCCTTGGCATACGCCGTCGGCAGGTTGGGCGCGAGCACTGAGTCCAGGCGCTGCACACTGTCGATGTTCACCGGTGCATAAGCGGTCAGGTTAGAGAAGTCGGCCTGGCCCTTGGCGCTGCTGGCACTGGCCAGGAACTTCATCGCCGCGCCTTTGTTTTTGCTGCCTTTAGGCACGACCAGGATGTCCGCCATCACCAGATTCTGTTTCCAGCTTACGCCTACGGGTGCGCCATCTTCCTGCAGGGCATGAATGCGGCCGTTCCAGAACTGACCCATGCTGACTTCGCCCGAGGCCAGCAGTTGCTGGGACTGTGCGCCGCCGCCCCACCAGACGATGTCTTTCTTGATGGTGTCGAGTTTCTTGAAGGCGCGGTCCAGGTCCAGGGGGTAGAGCTTGTCGGCGGGAACGCCGTCAGCCAGCAGCGCCAGTTCGAGTACGCCAGGGCTTGGCCATTTGTAGAGGGCACGTTTGCCGGGGTAGGTTTTGGTGTCGAACAGCGCGGCCCAGTCCTGTGGCTTGCCAGCGCCGAGCTTGCCCTCGTTGTAGCCGAGTACGAAGGAGAAGAAAAACGAGCCGACGCCATGGTCGGAGACAAACCGCGGGTCGATCTTGTCGCGCTGGATCACCGAAAAATCCAGGGGTTCGAGCAGCCCTTCAGCGGCGGCGCGCAAGGCGAAGTCAGCCTCCACGTCTACCACGTCCCACTGCACGTTGCCGCTCTCGACCATGGCCTTGAGCTTGCCATAGTCGGTGGGACCGTCCTGCACCACAGTGATCCCGCTGGCCTTGCTGAAAGGATCGGCCCACGCCTGCTTTTGCGCATCCTGGGTGCTACCGCCCCAGCTCACGAAATTGACGCTTTCGGCCGCCAGGGCCGCGTGAGTGGCCGTGGCCAGCAAACCCGCGAACAGCATCGCGGTTGCACGTTTTTTCAACACCATTTTCACGCCCTCATTTGTTTTGTTATTGAGCGGGCCTGGTAATGCCCGCCTATCGGGAGCAGTAGGTCTCTCGAAGCCTCTATTGCGAAGCCTCAAAAGTCGACCGTACCAAGGCTTTTTACTGGCGCTATCCCTGGCATGCGCACTTGGCAAAAGTACTCGGTCGATGGAATATCATATTATGGTATTCCAAGCTTTGTGCAAGCACTTTGCCTTACCGGTTATCCGTCATTCGGTGAACGGAATGCTTTCCACCACCTCCAGGTCGTAGCCTGTCAGCCCGGCGTATTTCAGCGGAGGGCCAAGGTGGCGCAGCTTGCAGACGCCAAGGTCCTGCAATATCTGCGCGCCGGTGCCGACTTCCGAATAGATCCGCGACTGCGAACGGCTGAACTGGCGCGGCGTCTGGGTCAACTGCGGGACGCGTTCGAGCAGGGCCTGGGAGGATTCATGATTGGCCAGCACCACCACCACGCCGCTGCCTTCTGCGGCGACGCGTTGCAGGGCGGCCCATAAGGTCCAGTTGGAGGGGCCGCTATACTCGGCGCCCACCAGGTCGCGCAGCGGGTCGATCACGTGCACGCGCACCAGGGCGGGCGTGTCGCGGTGTAACTGCCCCATGACCATCGCCATGTGCACGCCGCCATCAATGCGGTCCTCAAAGGTGATCAGGCGGAACGTGCCGTGCACTGTGGGCAGGTCGCGCTCGCCGATGCGCACTACGGTGCGCTCGGTACTGAGGCGGTAGTGGATCAGATCGGCGATGGTGCCGATCTTGATCCCATGCTTGTGCGCGAACACCTCAAGGTCAGGGCGACGTGCCATGGTGCCGTCATCGTTCATCACTTCGACGATCACCGAGGCTGGTGTGTGCCCGGCCAGGCGCGCCAGGTCGCAACCGGCTTCGGTGTGCCCGGCGCGCGTCAACACGCCACCATCCTTGGCGCGCAACGGGAAAATATGCCCCGGTTGCACGATGTCGGCCGGCCCCGCATCGGCATTCACGGCCGCGGCCACCGTGCGCGCCCGGTCGGCGGCGGAGATGCCGGTGGTCACGCCGGTGGCGGCTTCGATGGACACGGTAAACGCGGTGCTGAACACGCTGCCATTGCTCGGCACCATCTGCTGCAGGCCGAGGCGCTGGCAGTGTTCGTCGGTGAGGGTCAGGCAAATCAGGCCACGCGCTTCCCGGGCCATGAAGCTGATAGTCTCGGCGGTGCAGCACACCGCGGGCAGCAACAGGTCGCCTTCGTTCTCCCGATCCTCGTCGTCCACCAGGAGCACCATTTTGCCTTGGCGGTAGTCTTCGATGATGTCTGCGATGTTGTTGAAAGACATGGTGGCTGCTCGATTTATTGGTTGTATGTATTATGGTATACCACAAAACCAAGCAAGAGGATGTCACGATGAAGGCTTACTGGATTGCCCATGTAAATGTGTCCGATGCAGAGCAGTACACGCAGTACACCCAGCGCGCGCCTGCGGCCTTCGCGAAGTTTGGCGGGCGCTTCCTGGCCAGGGGCGGGCGCAGCGCCGCGATGGAAGGCGGGCCTGCCAGGCAACGTAATGTGGTGATCGAGTTCGACAGCTACGAGCAGGCGCTGGCCTGTTATGAGTCTGCGGAGTATCAGGAGGCAAAGGCGCGTCGTGAAGGGGCGGGCGAGGCGCAGATCATCATCGTGGAAGGGCTGGTGCCTTAGGGGTATCAGGCATACATCACATTTTTGATCCGTGTCGGGTCTGACGATCAGCGGATGAAGTGAATCTTGCCGCTGTCGTCGTTACCGATGTAGATGCCATACACCCCAGCCTGGCGTTCCTCGATATAACGCTCGAGGATCTGCCGGATCGCCGGGTAGTAGATGCTGTCCCAGGGAATGTCCTCGGGCGCGAAGAACTTGTAGTCGAGGGTCTCCGGCCCGAACTGGCCGGTGATCTGCAGCGCGATGGCGCGGAAGATGATGTACACCTCGCTGATCTTCGGCACGCTGAAAATCGAGTAGGGCGAGAGGATCTCCGCGCGTACGCCGCTTTCTTCCCAGACTTCGCGTAGTGCGGCCTGTTCAGTGGTTTCGCCACCTTCCATGAAGCCGGCCGGCAGCGTCCAGGTGCCAGGACGCGGCGGGATGGCCCGCTGGCAAAGCAGATATTTGCCGTCCTGCTCGATGATGCAGCCGGCGATAATCTTCGGGTTGATGTAGTGGATGTAGCCGCAGCCCCGGCACATCAGGCGCTCATGGGTATCACCCGGTGGCAGCTGGTGACCGAGGTCACTGCTGCCACATGTCGGGCAAAAACTGGGGCTGGGCATGGTCAGTGACCTATGCGCGGTTCTTTGAGGGCGATGGGCAGTGTGATCTCGGGGATCTTGCCGGTCTCTTCCTGCTTGCGCTTGAGGTAATCCAGGGCCACGGCGGCGGCGGCGCGCACGTGGTCGACACAGGCCTGGTGGGCGGCGAGCGGGTCGCCGCTCTTGATCGCCTGGACCATACGCTCCATTTCCTGGTTGCTGGTACCGCGACGGTTTTCCTGGGATACCGAGGTCGCGCGCAAGTAGCTGATACGTGCCTGCAACTGACGCAGTTGGGTGGCCGCCACGTGGTTGCCGGAGCCTTCGAGCAACACGTCGTAGAATCCTTGTACCGAATCAATGACCTGTTGCAGCTCACCGTCCTTGAGGGCCTTGCGGTTTTCCTCGAGGGCTTTTTCCAGTGCCTTGATGTCCTTGGCCTTGGCGCGCAGGGTGAACAACTGCACGATCAAGCCTTCGAGCACGCAACGCAGTTCATAGATGTCGACGGCATCGGCCAGGGTGATGATCGCCACTTGCGGGCCCTTGGCATCGGCGAACTCCACCAGGCCTTCGGACTCCAGGTGACGCAAGGCTTCGCGCACCGAGGTGCGGCTGACGCCGAGGCGGTCGCAAAGGTCGCGTTCCACCAGGCGGTCACCCGGCAGCAGTTGGAAGTTCATGATGGCGCTGCGCAGTTTTGCCAGCACGATTTCGCGCAGGGTGACCGGGTTGTGATTGACCTTGAAGCTGTCGTCGAGTGGCAGGCGTTTCATGGGGGCTGCTCTGAATGTTGCGGTTAACTGGAGGCCTCGGCGTCGGTTTCGGCGAAGGCTTCACGGGCCAGTCGGAAACTGTCCACGGCGGCGGGAACCCCGCAATAAATGCCGACCTGAAGCAGAATTTCGCGTATTTGTTCACGACTCAGCCCGTTACGCAAGGCGCCGCGCACGTGCAGCTTGAGTTCATGGGGCCGATTGAGGGCCGAAATCATCGCCAAGTTTATCATGCTGCGTTCTTTAAGCGACAAACCCTCACGGCCCCACACATGGCCCCAGCAGTATTCGGTGACCATCTCCTGCAGGGGGCGAGTGAAGTCGTCGGCGTTCTCGATCGAACGTTGCACATAGGCTTCGCCCAGCACTTGCGTACGGATTTTCAGGCCCCGTTGGTACTTGTCGTCGCTCATCAATCAGCTCCTCAGGCCAGGGTGGGCAGCGGGCCCAGCTTGCCCTTGTGGTAGATCATCGGTGTGACCGGTTGCTCGGGCAGGATCAGGTTTTTCACCGCTCCGACGATGATCGCGTGATCGCCACCGTCGTATTCGCGCCACAACTCGCACTCGATGATCGCCGTGGCCTTGGCCAGCAGCGGATTGCCCAGTTCGCTCAAGTGCCACTCGATGCCCTTGGCCTTTTCCTTGCCCTTGCTGGCAAAGGCATAGGCTTCGGCGGTCTGGTCGGCGGACAGCAAATGAATCGCAAAGCGCTTGCTGTCGCGCAGGATCGGATAGGTGTCCGATGCATAGTTGGGGCAGAACAGGACCAGTGCCGGGTCGATCGACAGCGCACTGAATGCGCTGGCGGTGATGCCGACGATGCCGCCATCCGGGTCGAGGGTAGTGACGACCGTCACCCCGGACGGGAATGAACTCATGACGTCTTTGTAAATGCCGGGTTCGATCATGGTCGGGGTCTCTTAACGCATCACAAAAGGATCAGGCATGGGCGCCTGGGAAAGGTTGATCCACACCGTCTTCAGCTCGGTGTAAGCCAGTACCGAATCGATGCCACTTTCACGTCCATAGCCGCTGTTCTTGAAGCCGCCAATGGGCGCCATGGCCGAGACGGCGCGGTAGGTGTTGACCCAGATAATCCCCGAACGCACGTCGCGGGCCAGGCGGTGGGCACGACCGAGGTCGCGGGTCCAGATGCCGGCGGCGAGGCCGAACTGAGAGTCGTTGGCGATGGCCAGGGCTTCGGCTTCGTCCTTGAAACGGATGACCGAGGCCACCGGGCCGAACACTTCTTCCTGCATGATCCTCATCGAGTTGCGGTCGCACTCGAACAGGGTCGGCTCATAGAACCAGCCTTCGCCCAGGTTCTGCGGACGCTTGCCACCGGTACGCAGGCGCGCACCTTCAGCGATGGCATCCGCCACCAGGCCTTCGACCACGGCCAGTTGCTGTGCGGTGGCCATGGGGCCCATTTCACTGGCGTCGTCCTGCGGGTTGCCGATGCGAATGCGTTTGGCGCGCTCTACCAGGCGCTCGACGAATTCGTCGTAGATTTCATCCTGCACCAGCAGGCGCGAGCCAGACACACAGCTTTGCCCCGACGCCGCGTATATCCCGGCAATCGCACCATTGATGGCGCTGTCGAGGTCGGCATCGGCAAAGATGATGTTCGGTGACTTGCCGCCCAGTTCCAGCGACAGCTTGGCGAAGTTCTCGGCGCTGCTGCGTACTACGTGCCGCGCCGTGGCTGCGCCGCCGGTAAAGGCGATCTTGCGCACCAAAGGGTGGCGGGTGAGGGCGGCGCCGGTGCTTGGGCCGTAGCCAGTCACCACATTGACCACGCCCGGCGGAATGCCAGCCTCCAGGGCCAGGCGCGCCAGTTCGAGGATGGTCGCCGAGGCGTGCTCCGACGGTTTGATCACGATGGTATTACCCGCTGCCAGGGCCGGCGCGAGTTTGATCGCGGTCAAGTACAGCGGGCTGTTCCATGGAATGATCGCGGCCACCACGCCCATGGCTTCGTGCACGGTGTAGGCGAAGAGGTCCGGCTTGTCCAGCGGCAGGGTGCCGCCCTCAAGCTTGTCGGCCAGGCCTGCCGTGTAATGGAAGAACTCCGGCAGGTAACTGACCTGACCGCGTGTCTCGCGGATCAGCTTGCCATTGTCGCGGCTTTCGAGCTGTGCCAGTTGTTCCTTGTTTTCGGCAATCAAATCTCCCAGGCGGCGCAGCAGTTTGCCCCGCGCGGTAGCGGTGAGGCCACGCCAGGCCGGGCTGTCGAAGGCGCTTTGCGCGGCCTGCACGGCGCGCTCCACATCCGTCTCGTCGGCGTCGGGCAGTTGCGCCCAGGGTTCGGCCAGGGCTGGGTTGAGGCTGTCGAAAGTCTTGCCGGACAGGGCATCGACCCATTCACCGCCGATGCACATCTGGAAGCGTGCGAGTGTCATGCAACGATCCCCTTTATTGGATTTTTTTGGGTGTACACCGTGTCAAGAAAGCCCAGCAGCAGTTGGTTGACCAGCCGCGGCGATTCCACTGGCATCATATGCCGTTGCTCGGCCAGCACTGCAACCGTCGCACCGGGAATGCGATCGGCCAGTTGCCGGGCCATCTCCGGGGTCGAGCCCGGGTCGAGTTCACCGGTGGCGACCAGGGTCGGCGCGCGCAAACCCTTGAGGTCGTCGGCGCGGTACATGTCCTGGGTCGCGAACAGCTCGTACGTGGTGAGGTAGCCCTGGGGGTCGTTGCCCGCCAGGGTTTCACGCAGCGCAGCGATCTGCGCCGGGTTGGCTGCCTGGTACTCGCGGCTGAACCAGCGTGACAGCGCGGCTTCGGCATTCGCATCCGGGCCATGCTCGGCGGCCTGGGCAGTGCGTGCGATCACCCCGGCACGCTGTTCGGCGCTGCGGTTGAACACACTGTTGAGCACCACCAGGCCTTGCAGGCGTTCGGGGTAATGCAAGGCAAACGCCCGCGCAACCAGGCCGCCCATGGAAAACCCGATCACCGTTGCCTGAGGCAGTTGCAGGTGGTCGAGCAGTTCCAGCAACTGGTCGGCATACCCCAGCAGCGGGGTGCCGGCAGCCGGGCGCGGGCTGGCGCCATGGCCCAGCATGTCATAGGTGATCACGCGATAATTCGTGGCCAGGCCAACGACTTGCCCGCCCCACATTTCTTTATTCAGGCCCACGCCGTGGATCAAAACCACAGGCTGGCCTTGGCCGGTCGCCAGATAACTGGTGCCAGCCGGGGTGCGATCAGCGGTGAGCTGAATCATGGAGCGCTCCTGCATGTTTTTTGTTTGGGTGACCGGTCTTGCTTACTGGGCTTTCTCGGCTGACAGCTCTTCCAGGTCGATGTAACGGTTGCCGATGCGTGGGTGCAGGCGGCCGCCGTCGGCGCACCCAAGGACCACCACGATCTCGTCGGCACGCGGGGAATCTTCTATCTGCATTTCCAAGGTGATGTAGTGCGAGCGCAGCCCTTCGTCATCCTTGTGCATCATCGGGATTTGAATCGATGTGCCCGGGCCACCGCGCTTGTTGGTAAAACTCAGGTAGCTCTTGGCCTTGACCGCTTCGCGGTAGTGGTTGCCAAAGCGCAGGGTATGGATGATTGCCGAGGCGTGTTCGATTTCACCGTCGGCACCGACCACGGCGGCCTTGCCATAGGCTTCGATATTGTCTGCACCACCGATAATGCCAATCAGGCGCTCCACCATCAGTGCGCCGAGATCCGAGCAGTTGGCACGGATTTCCGGTTTCAGGTCTTCGACAAAACCGCGACCCAGCCACGGGTTTTTCAGGACGACAGCCAGGCCCACCATAGTCACTGGCGTGTCGGAGGCCTTGCCGCCTTCAATAAAGGTTTCTTCTACATAGCTGACGATCTTGCGGATTTCAAAACTCATGGCTGCTCCACCTGGGTGCTGATTGGTTTGTGTATGATGGTATACCATAATACCGCAAGCGCAAGAGCTGCAAGCAAACTGAAGATGGGTTCGCGCGATAAAAGGTCGAGCGGATGGCTTTTTCTGGTCTTGAGATCCCAGTGGCTCTTATGCAGGGCGGGGCCCCAGGACGGCTTTCAATCCCAAGAACAGGTCTATCAGGGGATAACGTTGCAGCTATTAGAGTTTTCTGCGAACGAGGCTAATCTTTGAAAACGTCACTAAAAGGTGTGCCAAGCATGTCAACTGAATCGAAATGCCCTTTCAACCACGCTGCGGGTGGCGGCACCACGAACCGAGACTGGTGGCCCCAGCAACTGAACCTGAAGATCCTGCATCAGCATTCCTCCCTCAGCGACCCCATGGGTGAGGGCTTCGATTACGCCAAGGCGTTCAAGAGCCTTGACTTCGAAGCGGTCAAGCAGGATTTGCGCGATGTCATGACGCAATCCCAGGACTGGTGGCCCGCGGACTTTGGCCATTACGGCCCGCTGTTCATTCGCATGGCCTGGCACAGCGCCGGGACCTACCGTACCGCCGACGGTCGCGGCGGTGCCGGTTCCGGTCAGCAGCGCTTTGCACCGCTCAACAGCTGGCCTGACAACGTCAGCCTGGATAAGGCCCGTCGCCTGATCTGGCCGGTCAAGCAAAAGTACGGCCGGCGGATTTCCTGGGCCGATTTGATCGTACTCACCGGTAACGTTGCGCTGGAGTCGATGGGGTTCAAGACCTTCGGGTTCTCCGGCGGTCGCCCGGATGTCTGGGAGCCGGACGAGGACGTTTACTGGGGCGCCGAGACCACGTGGCTGGGGGGAGAAGAGCGTTACGGCGTGCAAAAGAAAATGCAGCAGCCGGGTGATGGTCCGTTGGTGGCTGAACCGCAGAACCATGGCAACGAAGAAAGCCGCACCGGGGGCGGTGAGCGCAACCTGGAAAATCCCCTCGCCGCTGTGCAGATGGGCTTGATCTACGTGAACCCGGAAGGGCCTGAAGGTGTTCCGGATCCGGTCGCCTCGGCGAAGGATATCCGTGAAACCTTCGGTCGCATGGCGATGAATGATGAAGAGACCGTAGCCCTGATCGCCGGCGGTCACGCCTTCGGCAAGACCCACGGCGCAGGTCCGGCGGATAACGTCGGCCCGGAACCGGAAGCGGCTGGCCTGGAAGAGCAGGGGCTGGGCTGGAAAAACAGCTTCGGCAGCGGCAAGGGCGGTGACACCATCACCAGCGGGCTGGAGGTGACCTGGACTTCGACGCCGACAAGATGGAGCAATGAGTACCTCGAAAACCTCTTCGGCTTTGAATGGGAACTGACCAGGAGCCCGGCGGGCGCCCACCAGTGGACGCCGAAGAACGGTGCTGGCGCCGGCAAGGTTCCGGATGCCCATGACGCCGGCAGGCGGCATGCGCCGAGCATGCTGACCTCGGACCTGGCGCTGCGCTTCGATCCGGCGTACGAGCAGATCTCCCGACGTTTCCTGGCCAACCCGGACCAACTGGCAGACGCCTTTGCCCGTGCCTGGTTCAAGCTTACCCACCGCGACATGGGCCCGCTTGCGCGTTATCTCGGCCCGGAAACCCCCGCGGAAGAGTTGCTGTGGCAGGACCCGATTCCTGCGGTCGATCATCCACTGGTGGATGAGCAGGATGTGGCGGCGCTCAAGCAAAAGATTCTCGCCGCCGGGCTGACGGTCTCGCAGCTGGTTTCGACGGCATGGGCAGCGGCGTCCACCTTCCGCGGCTCCGATAAACGCGGGGGAGCCAATGGCGGGCGCCTGCGCCTGGCTCCGCAGAAGGACTGGGCGGTCAACCAGCCTGAGCAACTGTCGGGCGTACTGAAGCGTCTCGAAGCTATTCAGGGCGACTTCAATACCGCACAGACGGGAGGCAAAAGGATTTCCCTGGCCGATCTGATCGTGCTGGCGGGCAATGTGGGGGTTGAGCGGGCGGCCCAAAATGCCGGCCGCAAGACCACGGTGCCTTTCACGGCAGGGCGCACGGATGCTTCCCAGGAGCAGACGGATGTCGAGTCGTTCGGTTTCCTTGAACCGGTCGCCGATGGCTTTCGCAACTACCAGAAGGGGCACTACAAGGTGTCGGCCGAAGCGTTGCTGATCGACAAGGCGCAACTGCTGACATTGACCGCACCCGAAATGACGGTGCTGTTGGGCGGACTGCGGATCTTGGGTCTAAATGTCGGGGAAAGCAAGCACGGGGTGTTCACCGAGCGCCCGGGAACCCTGACCAATGACTTCTTCAGGAACCTGCTGGACATGGGCGTTGAATGGAAGCCGGTCACCGGCACCCACGATACCTTTGAGGCGCATGACCGCAAGACCGGTGCCGTCAAGTGGACTGGCACCCGGGTCGACCTGGTGTTCGGTTCGCATGCCCAGTTGAGGGCGCTGTCCGAAGTCTATGGCAGTGCCGACGCCGAGGAGAAGTTCGTCGAGGACTTCGTGGCGGCCTGGACCAAGGTGATGAACCTGGATCGCTTTGAACTGGCCTGACACTGGCGCCTGACGTTTACAGGCCCACGCTGTGGGCCTGTTCGCTAGCGGCCTTGGCTTATCCAGGTTTCCAGGTCCGTTGCGGTCATGGGCTTTGCTATCAGGTAGCCCTGCGCTTCGGAACATCCCCACTGTATCAAGAGGTCGAGGATTTCCTGGTTTTCTACACCTTCGGCAACGACTCGGTAGCCGAGCCCTTTCGCCAGGCCTATCAGGGTTTTAACCAACTGCTTGTCATTTTGATTGCTGCCCAGCCCGCTGATCAATGATTGATCCAGCTTGACGGTAGTGGCCGGCAGTTCCTTCAGGTACGCCCAGTTACTGTAGCCCGTGCCGAAATCATCAACCGCGACTTCTATGCCAATCTGCCGAACGCGCTGCAGTTGCCGGATGACTTCCTCAGGGTTGGTCATCAACATGCTTTCGGTAAACTCAAGTTCAAAGTCGGCAGGGTCAAGGTCATGCCGGTGAAGCTCATCAATCATCGCGTCCACGAACTCGGAGCTTTCCAGATCGCTGACGGTAATGTTCATCGCTATTCGCAGGCGCACGCCTTGTGCTTTCCAGGCTGCGGCTTGCCGGATGATTGCGTTGAGCACCCATAATCCAACGGACGGTATCAACGCGGTTTTTTCGGCCAGGGGGATGAACTCGGCAGGGCTGATGGGGCCAAGCAACGGATGGGTCCAGCGTAGCAATGCCTCTACCGAATCACAGCTTCCCGAGGGCAGTTTGACTTTGGGCTGATACACCAGGCTGAACTGTTTGTCGCAGCTGACCGCTTCCGGCAATGAACTCAACAGCATGAACGCGCGTTGTTGAGCCGCATCAAACTGGGGTTCATAAAGAGACCAGCCCAGCTTGCGGTCACGTGCCTCATCTGCCGCACTCACCAGCAGGCGCAGCCAGTCTTGCTGGCCGGAGTGGTGAATGGGCAGCACGCCAATCCCGACTTGCATGAGGATGGGGATGCCGTGGCATTCAACAGGCTTTTTGAAGTCCTTGAGAATACTTTCGCAGATGTGCTCGGTGGTTTGATTCTCCTCAAGGATGAAGCCAAACCGCGTCGGGCTGATTTTGTAAAGCAGGCACTGCGCGGGTAACAGGTTTTGCAGGCGAGATTTGATCGCCAGAACCAGGTCTCCGGCAAAGCTGTAGCCCAGGGCCTTTACAATATCGTTGAGAAACTTTGGCGAAATAATGTCAACTGCGTACACATGGCACGCGTTTTCAAGCTTAAGCGCTTGACGTATATCTTCCTCAAGCCTGAGTCGATTGAATAGCCCAGTCGGTTGGTCTACGAAGTTGCGGGACCGCATGCCCTGTATGCGCATCATGACCAGCTCGGCAAAGTCGTTGAGCATTGCACTGTCACGCTCGCTCATGGGAGGGCGGGGGACAGTATCAATGATGCAGAGACTTCCCAGGGTAAAGCCATCCTCCGTGATCAATGGCGCGCCCGCGTAATAACGAATATGCGGCGGCCCCGTGACCAGGGGATTGTCTTTGAAGCGGGCATCCAGCGTTGCGTCCGACACCTCCAACAGGGCGTTGTCCAGGGTAGAGTAGGCGCAAAAAGACACTTCTCGCGGTGTCTGCGTTTCTGTAATTCCCACGCGTGCCCTGAACCATTGCCGGTGTTTATCGACAATTGAAATCAGTGCGATGGGGGCGTTGTAATAGGCAGACGCCATCTCGACGATCTTTTCAAATACATCATCACTATCGCTGTCGGTTGGACAAAATTTCGCGACCTCTTTTAGCCGTTCAATTTCATTCGGCGGAATAGGAGCGCCTTCGCCCATGACAATCCTCAAAGTGGTTATGTTCGTACAACAAGGTATCAGACAGTGCCATCATTATGATGTTGTTTTTCTATTCATCAGATAGCTCAAGGGTATGGCGTCCGGTGATCTCTTCCTGCGTATCTCCCTAATTCTTGCGCCCTGCGGATGAATGTACGCGCGGGGCAGCGAAGTGGATGCACGGCATTAAAAATTTTTCCGGCATTTCCGCGCTTCTAGTTCACCCGGGGCGCCGCCTTGATGGCCATGTACGCATCCTTGATGGGCTCAAAACCATATTTCTCTTCCAGCCGTTTCACGATGAAGTGCCCCCGCGCCATGTCCTGGTAGAAGTGGGTGAACAGTGCATTGATTGTCGCCCCGGTAAAGGCGCCCATCACGGGAACGGCCTGGGCTGCGAACTTGCTGGAAATGGTAAAGCCAAAACGTGTCGCGACTTTATCGATGAGGATCGCCAGCCATTTCCCGGCTTGGCCCGGGGACAAGCTGCTGATGGCCTTGGAGCCCTGCTTGGCGGCGATCCCCGCCAGCTCCTTGGACAGTTGTTGCATGGCCTGGGTGGTGAAGCTGCGGGTCATGTAGTAACCGGTCTCCGTTGCATCGTCGGCCTGGCTGGTGCCACCCATGGCAAACACCTCGATGCAGGCTTGTTTGGTCGAAAAGTCGCCCAGGTCGAAACCCTCGCTGCGCGCCACGTCGGCGACCGCGCGCATCATGATGGTGGTAGAGATCGGCAGCTCGATAAACAGCGCCGCGAAACCGAAGGCCCCGCCGATGGCGCCCGAGGTGGCCGCAAAAGCCTTGTGCAGCCGGGTCGAGGCCGGTTTTCTCGGACTGTTGTCCAGGCTTTTCAGCGCCGCGCCGGCGGATGAATGCAGCGCTGCCGCCACCGCGCCATTGATCCGTTTGGAAACCACCCCCGGCAATGCCTTTACCGCGCTTTCAATCGGGGAGCCGATCATGCCGGACAGCCTGGCCGTCAGGGAGGGTGACTCCAGCAAACCGACGGCCCGCTTGAGATCCTGATAGTCCTCGGGATTGTCTCTGATGCTCACAGGCGTCTCCTTGAAATTTTTCCGGCTTTGATAAAACAAAGACCCGCGAAGAGGGCCATCGTGCCGTCACGCTTTACCCATTCTTTACCTGCGCGGGTGCTGCGTTCGCCGGCGGGTCGGTTAGGCTCCCAGTTACCTTGAACTGAGCGGCGGTGTGAATCGAATGAACCTTCAACCTCGGTACTGGCTGGCGGTGAGCGCCCTGGTGGGCAGCCTGGGATTGATTGCGGGGTGTGCGGGCGATCCGCCAAACCCGCGGGCCGAATTCAGCGAGCGGGTCAACAAGGAACTGAGCACCGCGTATCAACCGTCCCATTATGAAACGTCCGGCTGGGGCGCGACCTGGCAGCTCGACAAGCAATCGGTGAACGTTGCGTGGCTGGCACCAGTGACCCATGAGCGCCTGCCGCTGATTATCTACTTGCCGGGTTTGGGTGAGCCGGCCTCGGGCGGGGTGGCGTGGCGCAAGGCTTGGGCGCAGGCCGGTTATGCGGTGTTGTCGGTTCAGGAACCCGCCCATGATCAGTCGATCTTTGCCTCGCAGCAGGCGTTATATGGCGACTTTCGCGGGATGGCGAGCAGTCATTACTCCGCCGCCGCCCTGCGTGACAGGCTGTCGACCTTGCAGAAAGTCCTGAGCGAAGTTCGGGCACGGGCCGCCAAAGGCGACGCGCAACTGGCGGCCATCGACTGGAACCAGGTGGTGGTGGCCGGCTTTGATTTTGGCGCGCAGACCGCTGAGGCACTCGCCGGGGCGCTGGAGCCCGGGGCCACCCCGGGCGTCGGGATTCAACCCAAGGCGGTGTTGCTGCTCAGCCCTTATGTGGACGCCGATGCCCGGCCGGACGTGTTTGCCCGGATAACGGCGCCCGTGCTGTCGATGACCGGCCAGCAGGATGAAGACCCGTTCAACTGGGTCAGCTCTTACCGTCAGCGAGAGGTGTTGGGCGAGTCGGTGACAGCGGCGGGCAGTGTTCAGCTGGAGTTGAACAGTGCGACGCACAAGACCTTGTCCGGGAGCGAGCTGTTCAGCCGGCCGGCGAAAAGGACCGACAAGGGCAGTGCTTCGTCTGGCGACGCGCCCAAGGGTCGAGGGCACAAGCACGGCGCCAAACCTGGCGGCGGCCCGATGGCGGGCGAACCGGCGCCGGACCCCAAGCAGGTGGCCGCGATTCAGGCCATGGGTGTGGCGTTCCTGGATAGCCGGGTCAAACACAATCCCGCCGCCACCGAATGGTTGCACCAGGGCGCGTCAACCTGGCTGGGTGAGGCGGGACGGTTGAAGTAATGGCGGCGGGCTTCCCCCCGCCAAGCGTGATGTATAAGTTTCTCAAACGTCATCAACCATCTTTTTCCGGCGTGATACGCTAGCCTTACTTTTGAATTGGCACTGGTCGTTCCCGCGTATACGGCGACAGTGAGGAGTGAACATGTCGAAAATTTCCCACCAGGATCTACGGCGCTCGTTTCGCGAGCTGCTGGCCTCCCAACACTGCTTTCACACCGCCTCGGTGTTCGACCCGATGTCGGCCAGGATCGCTGCAGACCTGGGCTTCGAAGTCGGCATCCTGGGAGGCTCGGTGGCGTCATTACAGGTCCTGGCTGCACCGGACTTCGCGCTGATTACCCTGAGTGAGTTCGTCGAGCAGGCCACCCGCATCGGCCGGGTGGCGCAGCTTCCGGTGATCGCCGACGCCGACCACGGCTACGGAAATGCACTGAACGTGATGCGCACCGTCCAGGAACTGGAGCGTGCTGGCGTCTCGGCGCTGACCATTGAAGATACCCTGTTGCCCGCGCAGTTCGGGCGCAAATCCACCGACCTCATCAGCACGGAAGAGGGCGTGGGCAAGGTCAAGGCGGCCCTGGAGGCTCGGGTCGATCCGCAGCTTTCGATCATCGCCCGGACCAACGCCGCCGTATTGCCGGTGGAAGACGTCATCCATCGCACCAAGGCGTATCAAGAGGCTGGCGCAGACGGCATCTGCATGGTGGGTGTCCGTGACTTCGACCACCTTGAACAGATCGCCGAAGGCCTGACGGTGCCGTTGATGCTGGTGACCTACGCCAACCCGCATCTCAATGACAACGAACGCCTGGCCAAACTGGGTGTGCGGATTGTGGTTGCCGGGCACGGCGCGTACTTCGCCTCGATCAAGGCCACCTACGACAGCCTTCGCGAACAGCGCAACCTCACGCGCAGCACGTCAAACCTTACCGCCAGCGAACTGACCCACACCTACACGTTCCCCGACACCTACGTGAGCTGGGCCAAAGAGTTCATGGATGTCCAAGAGTGACATGACCCTGCAGGAGCGAGCTTGATCGCTCCTGCAGAAGCTCTAAGCTAATTCCATAAAATTATTTATTTTATTTTTTATAGATCAATATCATCTAACTGAGTTGACCCTTGGAGAGCCGGAGTCCGCGCTGTTCAAGTCTTATCCGCTCAGGAATCTATAAAAATGAACACGCTGAAACTGGCCCGCAACCTCCTCTCGGCCGTGGGCCTCGCTGTCCTCTCCCTAAGCGCTCAATCCGCTGACCTCACCATCGGCTACATCAACGGCATCGACCCGATCAAACGCGCCATCGCCGATGGCGAATATGAAAAAGGTATCGGCCAGAAGATCGATTGGCGCAGATTCGACGCGGGCCCGGCCGTCCTGGCCGCCATGGCTTCCGGTGATGTGCAGATCGGCAACCTGGGTTCCAGCCCGTTGGCCGCGGCGGCTTCGCGAAACATGCCGCTGGTGGCGTTCATTGTCAGCGCGCAGATTCGCAGTTCCGAGGCCCTGGTGGTTCGCGACGGCAGCGGGATCAAGACCCCTGATGACCTGATCGGCAAAACCATCGCCGTGCCCTTTGTGTCGACCTCCCATTACAGCCTGCTGGGCGCGCTGAAGCACTGGAACCTGGACCCGCGCAAAGTCAACATCGTCAACCTGACACCGGCACAAATCACCGCCGCCTGGGCCCGCGGCGATATCGACGGGGCGTTTACCTGGTCGCCTGCCCTGGGTGAAATCCGCAAGACCGGCAAGATCCTCACGGATGCTGCCGAAGTTTCCAACTGGGGCGCCCCGACCTTTGAGGTGTGGGTAGCGCGCAAGGATTTCGCTGAAAAGAATCCGAAGGTCGTTGCCGATTTTGCCAGGGTCAGCCTGGCGGCGATTGCCGATTACGCCGCGCATAAAAAAGACTGGACCGTTGATTCTGCCCCCGTGAAGAGCATCGCCCGACTCACAGGCGCCAACGCTGCGGACATTCCCGATCTGCTCGAAGGCTCGTCGTTCCCGACGGCCGCCGAACAAAAAAGCGCGCAATACCTCGCCGGTGGCACCGCCAGGGAAATCGGCAAGACCGCCGAATTTCTGAAAGAGCAGGGAAAAATCGAAAAGGTCCTGCCTGACTATTCCGCCTTCGTCAGCGACAAGTTCATCGGAGAATAATCATGGGCCTGACGCTTCATCCCCTTGGCCCTACCATCGGCGCGGAGGTTGAGGGGCTGGATATGGCCCTGCCTCTGACGGATCAACAACACGACTGGGTGGAGCAAGCACTGCTGCAGCACCAGGTGTTGTTCTTCCGTAACCAGGCCATTACCCCAGGGCAGCACGTGGCATTTGCCGCGCGGTTTGGTGATTTGCACCGGCATCCGATTTACCCGCACGTTGACCGGCACCAGGAATTGCTGCTGATCGACACCGCCGTGACCGATGTCCGCGACAACGCCATCTGGCACACCGATGTGACCTTCCTCGCCGCACCGGCGATGGGCTCCGTGTTGGCGGCCAGGCAAGTGCCTGCGTTCGGCGGGGATACGTTGTGGGCCAATGGCGTGGCTGCGTTTGAAGGGTTATCGGCCCCCGTCAGGCAACTGCTCGACGGCCTGACCGCCACCCACGAATTGACCAAATCATTTCCCACCGAGCGCTTCGGCAGCACGCCCGAAGCATTGGCGCGCTACGAAAAAGCCCGGAAGGATCACCCGCCGCTGTCACACCCGGTGGTCAGGACGCATCCTGCCACCGGGCGCAAGGCGTTGTTTGTGAGTGAAGGCTTTACCACGCGGATCAATGAGCTTGAGGCGGCGGAAAGTGATGCGTTGTTGCGGTTATTGTTCAGCCACGTGAGCCGTCCGGAATTCACCGTGCGTTGGCGATGGAAGGCGAATGATGTAGCGTTCTGGGATAACCGCATTACCCAGCATTACGCGATTGATGATTACCGACCGCAAAGGCGGGTGATGCACCGCGCGACGATTTTGGGTGACGTGCCTTTTTGATGGAGGATCGGTCGATGGACTTGCCCTTGGTGATCAACCCTGACGACTATCTGGAAACCGAGTTCGGCAGGGAATTCACGCCTGAACGAAATCGACAGGCATGGCAGCTCGCGTATGCGCGGTTGAGGCACGAGCTGTCACAGGCGGCAAAGGGCACTCACGTGTACGTGGTCATGGGCGTGCAGGGGGCGGGCAAGTCTCGCTGGGTGGCGGAAAACCTTGAGCGATTGGGGCACGGCGCAATCGTCTTCGATGCTGCTTTGCCGGCGCGGCGTCATCGGCAGGAGCTGCTGTCCATCGCGAGGGACTATGCAGTCCCGGTGATCGGCATCCTGGTGAGCGCACCGCTGGAGCTGGCGTTATCGCGAAATGCCCAACGCAATGCTGACAAAAAGGTGCCGGAGGACGCGCTGAAAAGCGTGTTCAGCATGCTCGAGCCACCCAGTGAAGACGAAGGATTCGTGTGGGTGCAAACCATTGAACAGCAGGCGCCGCTGCCCACAACCCTGCAAACTGACCGGATGACCCTGGTTGCGCCTGATGTGGCGCTCGCTGAAAAACTCGCCGATGCCTTGAACGCCAGCTACGCACTGCACCGCCGGTTTCTCGTATGGAGCAAGCCGCACTGGACGCGGGAGGACACGCAGGAAAGCCTGCAGCGCGCGGCCAAAGACTTCGATGCGCCTGTCGGGGAGAAACGGTATTTCCTGTTATCTCGCGACGAGCCCCAGGCATTGGTGGGCTGTATCGGCCTGCTGCCGCTGGCCGATGAGATTCACAGCTACGAAGTTGGCTATTGGGGCAATCAGGCACACGCCGGTCATGGGCTGATGAGGGAGGCATTGACCGCTCTGGTTTCGCAGTTGAGCGGGCACACACTGCGCCTGACCACTTCTTCGGCGAACATATCCAGTCAACGACTGGCTGAGGCAACGGGGTTTGAATGGGTGGAAACCCTTCAAGGCGCGCGGCGCTGCGAGTACTTCGGCGTACGCGATACGCTGGTTTACCGCCGGACCGCGCGCTGACACTAAAGGTACTCACACTCCCCACGCAGCAGCGAAAGCTGAACCAGGTCTTGATGAGCTGCGTTCCAGTAACCCGCCTGCCTCAACGTTCCTTCACGCACGAACCCGGCTTTCTCAAGCAGGTTCAGTGACCGAGCGTTGTCAGGATGAACCAGCGCCTCGATCCTGTTGAGTTCCATGTGCTGGAACGCCCATCGAAGGGCGGCGTAAACCGCCTCCTTCATGAGCCCCTGTCCCTGTGCCGATTGCGCCATCTCAAACCCGATGGCGCAACTGCGCCACGCACGATTCCATTTGAAGAAACCACAGGTGCCGATCAGCGCTGCCGTGGCTATGTCCTCAATCCCCCAGCGAATCCCCGGATTGGGTGAGGTGCGCCAACTGGCAAACAGCTCGATCAGTTGCTCCGCTTGATGAGGCTCGGTGATTGGGTCGGCACCGAACCACTTCATTGCTTCAGCGTCGCTATGAATCGCAAACAACCCCACCGCATCCTCCTGTGTAAGCTCTCTGAGGGTCAGGCGTTCGGTTTTGAGAGTCGGAAAATCGGACACTGCGGGCGTCACCTTTTGGAAAAAGATTCGCTAAGGTGTGTCGTGCGGAATAAAAAATCAATCTGTTCAGTGGTGACGCAGGGCGTCACGGGATACGAACACACGCTCCTGATCAACTGGGATCAACTGGGATCAACTGAGATCAACTGTGGGAGCTGTCGAGCCCCAGCGAGGCTGCGATGCAGGCGCCGCGGTCTGGCAGGTACGGCGCGGTGATCCCATCGCAGCCTCGCCGGGGCTCGACAGCTCCCACATTGGTCTCAGCACTCACTCCTCGCGTTTGACCACCAACGTCAATATGTCATAACTGGCCACCAGCTCACCCAACTGGTTGGTCACCTCCACATCCCACGCCACCACGCCTTGCGGAATGCCCTGGGGGCTCTTCTTGCCCTGGTCGATCTTGCGCTTGCAGGTCAGCCGCGCCTGGATGGTGTCGCCAATGCCCACCGGGTTGATAAACCGCAGGGTGTCCAGCCCGTAGTTCGCCAGCACCGGCCCCGGTGCCGGGGACACAAACAGCCCGGCCGCCGCCGACAGCACAAAGTAACCATGGGCAATGCGTTTGCCGAATTGCGATTCCTTGGCGGCGATGTCATCGAAGTGCATGTAGAAGTGATCGCCCGACAGGCAGCCGAAGTTCACCAGGTCGGCCTCGGTGACGGTGCGGCGGTGGGTCAGCAGCGATTCGCCAATCTGCAGGTCCTGGAAGAAGCGGCGGAACGGGTGCACTTCGGTCTCGATGACCTTGGCGCCGCGTACGTACTCGCCGGTGACCGCCGCCAGCATGGTCGGTGAGCCCTGTACTGCTGCGCGTTGCAGGTAGTGTTTCACGGCGCGCAAGCCGCCGAGTTCTTCGCCGCCACCGGCGCGGCCCGGGCCGCCGTGCTTGAGTTGCGGCAGGGGCGAGCCGTGGCCAGTGGATTCGGCGGCGGATTCGCGGTCGAGCACCAGCAGGCGGCCGTGCCACGCGGCAGCCACCGGGATGGCTTTGGCAGCGATCTGCGGGTCTTTGGTGATCAGGCTCGCGACGAGGCTGCCTTTGCCGCGTGCGGCCAGGGCCAGGGCTTCCTCGAGGTCGTCGTAGGCCATCAGCGTGCTGACCGGGCCGAAGGCCTCGATGTCGTGGGCGCCGCCTTCCGCATGCGGGTCGCGGGCTTGCAGCAGGGTCGGGGCGAAGAACGCGCCCTGGCTGACGTTTTCACCGCGGGGTTCAAAGCCGTCGCGGGCGCCGAACAGCATGTCGCTGCTCTGCAACAGGCTTTCCAGGCGTTCGGCCACGTCTTTCTGCTGGTCGTGGGAGGCCAGTGCGCCCATGCGCACGCCTTCCACCGACGGGTCGCCCACCACAACTTTTTTCAGGCGGTCCCGCAGGCGGGTGGCGACGGCGTCGATATGTTTGGCCGGCACGATGGCGCGGCGAATGGCGGTGCATTTCTGCCCGGCCTTGGTGGTCATTTCCCGGGCGACTTCCTTGATGAACAGCTCGAACTCTTCGTCGTCCGGGCTTACGTCCGGGGCGAGGATCGCGCAGTTCAGCGAGTCGGCCTCGGCGTTGAACGGCACCGAGTTGCGGATCAGGTTCGGGTTGACCCGCAGCTTGGCGGCGGTGTCGGCGGAGCCGGTGAAGGTCACCACGTCCTGGCCTTGCAGGCGGTCGAGCAGGTCGCCGGTGCTGCCGATCACCAGTTGCAGGCTGCCGGGTGGCAGCAGGCCGGATTCGTCCATCAGGCGCACCACGGCTTCGGTCAGGTAGCTGGTGGCGCTGGCCGGCTTGACGATGCATGGCATGCCCGCCAGGAAACTCGGGGCGAATTTTTCCAGCATGCCCCAGATCGGGAAGTTGAACGCGTTGATGTGCACCACCAGGCCGCCACGAGGCACCAGGATATGGGTGCCGGCAAAGCTGCCGAGCTTGCTCAGCTGCATCGCCGGGCCTTCGTGGACGATATTGCCCGACGGCAATTCCCGCGAGCCCAGGCTGGCGTAGGTGAACAGCGTGCTGTTGCCGCCTTCGATATCGATCCAGCTGTCGGCACGGGTCGCGCCGCTGTGGTGGGAGAGGGCGTAGAGCTGTTCCTTGCGCTCGCTCAGGTACAGCGCGATGGCCTTGAGGCGCTGGGCCCGCTGCTGGAAATCCAGGGCCATCAGCCCGCTGACTCCCTGGCGGCGCCCGTGTTCGATGGCTTCGGCGAAGTCCGGGCGCTCCTCGTGAGTGCGTGCCAGCTCGTGGCCGTCAATGGCGCTGCGCAGCACCTGGGCGCCGTGTTGGCCGATCCAGCGACCAGCGATAAAACTTTGCAGGGTAGGGGCGTGAGACATCACGATTCCTCCGGGTTGGAAAATGAGAGTTAGTGTTTGCTGGCGCCTGCGGCACCAATGCCGGTCATGGAGCGAATGAACTGCGCCAGGTAACGCCCGCGTTCAACGGCAGCGCGGGGCGAGCGGTCGGTGACGGAAAAGACCCAGGCGCTGAAAAACGCCAGGCTCATGGAAAACAGGGCAGGGTTGGAATAGGGGAACAGCGCCTTGTCGTAATGCAGTACGTTGACCCACACCGCCGGGCTCAGCACCAGCAGCACGATGGCCGAGACCAGTCCCGCCAGGCTGCCGGTCACCGCGCCACGGGTGGTCAGGCCCTTCCAGTACATCGAGAGGAACAGCACCGGGAAATTCACCGAGGCGGCGATTGCCAGTACCAGCCCGGACAGGAACGCGATGTTCTGCGACTCAAACAGCAGGCCAAGGATGATCGCCAGCACGCCGATGCACAGGGTGGCGATGCGCGACACGCGGATTTCCTGCTGCTCGCTGGCCTGGCCCTTGCGGATCACGCAGGCATACAGGTCGTGGGACACCGCCGACGCGCCGGACAACGCCAGCCCGGCGACCACGGCCAGGATGGTCGCGAAGGCCACCGCCGAAATGAACCCGAGGAACAGGTTGCCGCCCACGGCCTGTGCCAGGTGCACGGCGATCATGTTGCCGCCGCCGATGATCGCGCCGTTGGCATCCCGGAAGCTTGGGTCAGTACCCACCATGACGATGGCGCCGAAGCCGACGATGATCAGCAGCAGGTAGAAGTAGCCAATGAAACCGGTGGCGTAGAACACGCTCTTGCGCGCTTCCTTGGCGTCGCTGACGGTAAAGAAGCGCATCAGGATATGCGGCAACCCGGCGGTGCCGAACATCATGCCCAGCCCCAGGGAAATCGCATCGATCGGGTTCGACAGCAAGCCGCCCGGCGCCATGATCGCGCTGCCCTTGGCGTGCACGGCGGTGGCCCCGGCGAACATCGCCTCGGTGCTGAAACCAAAGTGCTTGAGCACCATGAATGCCATGAAGGTGGTACCGAACAGCAACATCACCGCCTTGATGATCTGCACCCAGGTGGTGGCGAGCATGCCGCCGAAGGTCACGTAGAACACCATCAGCACGCCCACCAGCATCACCGCGTACAGGTAGTCGATGCCGAACAGCAGCTCGATCAGCTTGCCGGCGCCCACCATCTGCGCCACCAGGTACATCAGCGCCACGGTCAGGGTGCCGAAGGCCGAGGTCAGGCGCACCGGGGTCTGCTCCAGGCGGTAGGACACCACATCGGCAAACGTGTACTTGCCCAGGTTGCGCAAGCGCTCGGCGATCAGGAACAGGATGATCGGCCAGCCGGCCAACACGCCCAGGGCGTAGAGCAGGCCGTCATAACCGTTGAGGAACATCATCGCCGAGATGCCGAGGAATGACGCCGCCGAGATCATGTCGCCGGCAATCGCCAGGCCATTCTGGAAGCCGCTCATGCCGCCGCCGGCGGTGTAGAAGTCGCTGGCGGAACGGGTGCGCAGGGCGGCCCAGCGAGTCACGCCGAGGGTGAACAGCACGAACACCAGGAACATGCCGATGGCGTTCCAGTTCAGTGGCCGGGATGCGCCGTCGGCGGCGACTGCAAGGTCCGTGGCCAATGCCAGCGGCAGGAGAAACCACGCTACCAGCCGGCTCATGCTGTGCACTCCTGCTTGAGTTTGTCGTTCAGCGGGTCGATCACATGGTTGGCGCGGTACACATAAAAGCCGGTCAGCGCGAACGCCAGCAGCACAATCACCACACCCACCAGCATGCCCACGGTGGTCACGCCGCCGCTCAACGACTGCCCGAGGGTAGCCGGGGAGAACGCCACCAACAGCACAAACCCGAAATAGATCACCAGCATGATCAGCGACAGCGACCAGTACAGGTTCTGTTTGCGGCGTACCAACTGGATGAAATCGGGATGTCGACGGATGCGCTCGATATCGTCGGGGGTCATGGTGGTGTGCTCCTTTTTATTGTTGTTGTGGTTAAACCAGCGTCCTGTAGGAGCGAGCTTGCTCGCGAAAAACCTGAGGGCGCCGCGTTGATTCAGGCTACCCGCGTCATCGTTAACGATCTTCGCGAGCAAGCTCGCTCCGACAGGGGAGCGGTGTGTCCTTAAAGCTGATCGAAATCCAGTACCACCTTGTTGCTGACCGGGAATGCCTGGCACGACAGCACATAGCCGGCGGCCACTTCGTAGTCTTCGAGGGCGTGGTTGCTGTCCATCTCCACTTCCCCTTCGATGACTTTGCATTTGCAGGTGGAGCACACGCCGGCCTTGCACGAATACGGCAGCTCGGCGCCCTGGGCATTGCCCGCGTCGAGGATGCTCTGAGTGTTGCGGGGCAGGTCGAAGGCGAGGGCACGGCCATCGCTGATCACCGTGATCTGGCTGACCGCCGCATCCACTTGCCGCGCCGCTTCGCGGGCCTCGCGCTTGTGCTGGCTGCCGGCGGCGGCGAACAGTTCGAAATGGATGCGCTCCGGCGCCATGCCCTTGGCCTTGAGGCTGTCGCGCACGGTCTCGGTCATCTCCTGCGGGCCGCAGATAAAGGCCGCGTCGAGGGCTTTCACGTCGAGCCAGCGGGAGAACAGTTGCTCGCACTTCTCGGCATTGATGCGGCCGTTGTAAAGGTCAACATCCTGCTGCTCGCGGCTGAACACGAAGATCAGGTTCAGGCGCTGCAGGTAGCGGTTCTTCAGGCCTTCCAGCTGTTCGCGAAACAGTGCACCGGAGCTGGAACGGTTGCCGTACAGCAGCGTCACGCGGCTGTGGGGCTCGGTTTGCAGGGTGGTCTTGATGATCGACAGGATCGGCGTGATACCGCTGCCGGCCGCCACTGCCAGGTAATGGCCGTGGCGAGCCGGATCAAGGTCCACATGAAAATGCCCGGCGGGCGGCATCACTTCCAGGCTGTGCCCGGCCTTGAGCTGCTCATTGGCAAAGGCGGAGAACCGTCCACCGGCCACGCGCTTGATGGCGATGCGCAGTTCACCGTCATTGACCCCGGTGCAGATCGAATAGGAACGGCGCACTTCCTCGCCATCCAGCTGGGTGCGCATCACCAGGTGCTGGCCCTGGGTGAAGTGGAAGCTGTCTTGCAGGTGCTGCGGAATCTCGAAGGCGATGGACACCGCGTCACGGGTCTCGTTGCGCACATCCTTGATGGTCAGGCTGTGAAATTTGCTCATTGTTGTTCTCCAACCAAGCGGGCCGCTGGCCCCTCAGATGCACTTGAAATAGTCGAACGGTTCCAGGCAATCGCGGCAGCGGTACAGCGCCTTGCAGGCGGTGGAGCCGAATTCGCTGAGCACTTCGGTGTGGGTGCTGCCGCATTGCGGGCAGGCAATCACCGGGCTTTCTCCCAGCAGGCTGCGTTTGCTGCTACTGCCTTGGGGCGGTGCGATGCCGTAGGCCCGCAGGCGTTCGCGGCCGCTGCTGGTGATCCAGTCGGTGGTCCAGGCCGGGGTCAGCTTGCGTTCCAGTTGCGGCGCGCGGAAACCTGCCAGCTCCAATGCATCGCGGATGTCGCCCTCGATCACTTCGGTGGCGGGGCAGCCGGAGTAGGTCGGCGTGACCACCACATGCAAGTGGCCGGCCTGCCAGTCCAGGTCGCGCACTATGCCCAGGTCGACCACGCTCACCACCGGCACTTCCGGGTCCATGACCTGCGCCAGGGTGGCCCACGCGGCAGCCAGGTCGGTGGGTTGCGCCGGGCGTGCGCCCTGGTCGCTGGCGATCAGCTCACCAGGTTGCATCGGGGTACGCTCGGGGCAAAAACTGCATTTCCGCCAACAAAATTCCCAGGTGCTCGCTGTGCAAACCGCGGCGTGCATCCAGGTAGAAATAGCTCGCAGCAGGCGGCAGGGGCAGGGTGGCGCTGGTAAAGATTTCGCTGACCTGGGTTTGCCACGCTGCGGCAACCTGAGCGGCGTCCGGCGTAATGCCGGCGGCGTGCAGGCGCTGTTCACTGTCGTCGGCGCCGGTCAGTTCCACGGTGAACCGCCACAGCTCGGGGATCGCCGCGAGCATGCGTTTATGGCTTTCCTCGGTGCCGTCTCCCAGGCGCTCCACCCACTCGCCGGAGCGGCGCAGGTGATAGGTGACTTCCTTCACCGCCTTGGCCGCGATGCCGGCGATGCGTTCGTCGCTGGATTGGGCCAGGCCGCTCAACACCGGCAAGTGCCAGGCGTCATACAGGAATTGCTTGAGGATGGTCACCGCGTAGTCGCCATTGGGTTGTTCCACCAGCAGCAGGTTGCGATAGGCCCGCTCATCCCGGCGGAAGGCCAGGTGATCGGCGTCGCGCCCGTCGTCCAGCAGCTCGGCGGCGTATTCCAGCCAGTTGCGCGCCTGGCCCACCAGGTCGAGGCCGACGTTCATCAGCGCCAGTTCTTCTTCCAGCGCCGGCGCATGGCCGCACCACTGGCACAGGCGCTGGCCCTGGATCAGGGCGCTGTCGCCGAGGCGCAGCAGGTATTCGATCAGATCGGTTTCAGGGTTCATGGTCGACCTCACATATGCCCGACTTCGGCCGGCAACTCGTAGAAGCTGGCGTGGCGGTAGACCTTGTCATCGGCCGGGTCGAACAGCGGGTCTTTCTCGTCCGGCGACGAGGCGGTGATCAGCGCGGAAGGCACTACCCACAGGCTCACGCCTTCACTGCGGCGGGTGTACAGCTCCCGGGCATTTTCGATGGCCATGGTGGTGTCGGCGGCGTGCACGCTGCCCACGTGCTTGTGATTCAGGCCGTGCTTGCTGCGCACGAAGACTTCAAACAGGGTCCATTCAGACATAACGGTGACTCCACATCAGGTGGCCGATCAGGCGGCGTTCTTGTTCTGTTTTTTACGGGCGTGGGCGACGGCGGCTTCGCGTACCCAGGCACCGTCTTCAATCGCCTTGCGGCGGGTGGCGACGCGTTCCTGGTTGCACGGGCCGTTGCCCTTGAGCACTTCGTAGAACTCGCTCCACTGGATCTCGCCGAAATCGTAATGGCCGCGTTCGGCGTTCCACTTCAGGTCCGGGTCGGGGCAGGTGCAGCCCAGCAGCTCCAGCTGCGGGATGGTCTGGTCGATGAAGCGCTGGCGCAGTTCGTCGTTGCTCTGGCGCTTGATTTTCCAGGCCATGGATTGGGCGCTGTTGGGGGAGTGTTCGTCGCTGGGGCCGAACATCATCAGCGATGGCCACCAGAGGCGGTTGATCGCGTCCTGGACCATGTCTTTTTGCGCCTGGGTGCCCTGGCGCATCATGGTCAGCAGCAGTTCGTAGCCCTGGCGCTGGTGAAAGCTTTCTTCCTTGCAGATGCGCACCATGGCCCGGGAGTAGGGGCCGTAGGAGGTGCGCTGCAGTACCACCTGATTGACGATGGCGGCGCCGTCTACCAGCCAGCCTACTGCGCCCATGTCGGCCCAGTTCAGGGTGGGGTAGTTGAAGATGCTGGAGTACTTGGCCTTGCCGCTGTGGAGCTTGGCGATTTCTTCGTCGCGGTCGGCGCCCAGGGTTTCCATGGCGCTGTAGAGGTACAGGCCGTGGCCGGCTTCGTCCTGGATCTTGGCCATCAGTTGCAGCTTGCGTTTGAGGGTGGGGGCGCGGGTGACCCAGTTGCCCTCGGGCAGCATGCCGACGATTTCCGAGTGGGCGTGTTGGGAGATCTGGCGGATCAGGGTTTGACGGTAGGCGTCGGGCATCCAGTTCTTGGCTTCGATCTTGATTTCGGCGTCGATTTTTTCCTGGAAAGCGCGTTCCTGGTCGGACATCTCGGAGAGGTCCTTGATGCGCTTTACTCCGGTTTCTACAAGCTGTGCGTACATGGGGGGTCTCCCGCCTTGTGTTTTGTCGTAGGCATGGAGGACTTTATAAGCGATACGGAAATTAATATCAAACACAAAATATGGTGTCGTTATTTGATTTTGTATCGCTTTGCGGGAAGGGAGCAGATATCTGTCGCTACGGTAACGGCGGCATAGGGTTCCCGGTCATCGTGGTAAGCAGGGCCAGTAGGCAAAAAACAGGGCCGCTTTATGTGGGAGCGGGCTTGCTCGCGAAGAACCTGAGTGCGCCGCGTTGAATCAGGATGCCCGCGTCATCGTTAACGACCTTCGCGAGCAAGCCCGCTCCCACATTTGAACCGTGTGCGCCTTTGATTTTGCTGGTGCTCTACCCCCCACCCCAAAAAACGAGCAAAAAAAAGCCCCGCAAATGCGGGGCCAAAAAGGTGCAGCAGTCATGCTTTAGGGCGACGATCCATCACATGGCATGCCTTCCCCTCAGACCGCTTGATCGAATGCAGCGGCTGCAAAACGATGCGCGAGCTGATCCCGATATACGTCTTGATGTGCCTGCTCAGTTCGCTGGAAACGGCTTTCTGTTGTTCAGCATTGAGGTGCTGATGCTCAGCCTTGAGCTCCACATGCACATCCACACTGTCCAGGTTGCCATTACGATACAGATGTATCTCATAACACTCTGAAAGCTGTTTTATTTTAAGCACCTGCTCCTCGATCTGCGTGGGAAACACATTAACCCCGCGAATGATCAACATGTCATCACTGCGCCCGGTGATCTTGTCGATCCGCCGCATCGGCCGCGCTGTCCCCGGCAGCAACCGCGTCAAATCCCGGGTGCGGTAGCGAATCATCGGCAGCGCCTCCTTGCTCAAGGAGGTAAACACCAGTTCACCCATCTGCCCGTCCGGCAGCACCTCACCCGTCACCGGGTCGATGATCTCCGGGTAGAAGTGATCCTCCCAAATGGTCGGGCCATCCTTGGTTTCCGCACACTCCATGGCCACCCCAGGCCCCATGATTTCCGACAGCCCGTAAATATCCAGCGCCGTAATCCCCAGTCGCGCCTCGATTGCACTGCGCAGCTCGGCAGTCCACGGCTCGGCCCCAAAGATCCCCAGTCGCAACGCCAGCTTCTGTGGATCAATGCCCTGGCGCTCGATTTCATCGGCAATGTTCAGCATGTACGAGGGCGTGACCATGATGATGTCCGGCTGGAAATCCTTGATCAGTTGCACCTGTTTTTCCGTCTGCCCGCCGGACATCGGAATCACCGTACAACCCAGGCGTTCCGCGCCGTAGTGGGCACCAAGGCCGCCGGTGAACAGCCCGTAGCCATAGGAAATATGCACCTTGTCGCCACGTCGCCCACCGGCCGCGCGGATCGAGCGGGCCACCACGTTGGCCCAGGTGTCGATGTCGTTCTGGGTGTAACCCACCACCGTCGGCTTGCCGGTGGTGCCGCTGGACGCATGCAGGCGCACCACCTCGTTCATCGGCACGGCAAACATGCCGTAGGGGTAACTGTCCCGCAGGTCGCCCTTGGTGGTGAACGGGAACTTGGCCAGGTCGTCCAGGGACTTGATGTCATCCGGGTGCACCCCCAGCGCGTCGAAGCGCTGACGGTACAGCGGCACATTCTGGTAGGCGTGGCGCAGGCTCCAGCGCAGGCGCTCCAGTTGATGGGCGCGCAGTTCGTCGACGCTGGCGGTTTCCAGCGGGTCCAGCACAGGGTTAAGCACGGCGTTTGGAATAGGCATGTTCATGAGTTCACTCGAATTATTTTTGTGTATCAGCCCACCGCACACCGTGGGCTTTGAGTGCATGCCCCAAGGATACCGCTAGGCTCCCCGGGAATCGCGAATCTTTAGTCGGACAGGCGCTCGATGATCAGCGCGATGCCTTGGCCCACGCCGATGCACATGGTGCACAGGGCGTAGCGGCCGCCACGTTCCTCCAATTCATGCAGGGCGGTAGTTACCAGCCGTGCGCCGCTCATCCCCAGTGGATGGCCGAGGGCGATGGCGCCGCCGTTGGGGTTCACCCGTGGGTCGTTGTCCCCCAGGCCCAGCTCGCGCAGCACCGCCAGGCCCTGGGCGGCGAAGGCTTCGTTGAGCTCGATCACGTCCATGTCCGCCAGGCTCAGGTTGGCCAGTTCCAGCACCTTGCGGGTCGCCGGCACCGGGCCGATGCCCATGATGCGCGGTTCCACGCCGGCGGTGGCCATCGCCACCACCCGGCCGCGGGCGACCAGGCCGTGACGCTTGGCAACTTCCGCGCTGGCCAGCAGCAGGGCGCAGGCGCCGTCGTTGACCCCGGATGCATTGCCGGCAGTGATGCTGCCACCCTCGCGGAATGGCGTGCCGAGTTTCTGCAGTTGTTCAAGGGTGGTGTCGCCGCGGGGGTGTTCGTCGTGTTCCACCACCTTGGCCGGGCCTTTGCGCTGGGGGATTTCCACCGCGACGATTTCCCTGGCCAGGCGCCCGCTGGCCTGGGCGGCGGCTGCACGTTGCTGGCTGCGCAGGGCAAACGCGTCCTGGTCGGCGCGGGAGATATTGAACTGCTCGGCGACGTTTTCAGCGGTCTCCGGCATCGAGTCGATCCCGTAGGCCTTTTTCATCAGCGGGTTGACGAAGCGCCAGCCAATGGTGGTGTCGTATAGCTGCGCATCGCGGGAAAACGCCTGTTCGGCCTTGCCCATTACCAGCGGTGCCCGGGACATCGATTCCACGCCGCCCACTAGCATCAAGCCGGCCTCGCCACAGCGAATCGCCCGGGCCGCGCTGCCGATGGCGTCCAGCCCCGAGCCGCACAAACGGTTGAGGGTGGTGCCCGGCACGCCCACCGGCAGCCCGGCCAGCAGCGCCGACATGCGCGCCACGTTGCGGTTGTCTTCGCCGGCCTGGTTGGCGCAGCCGTAGATCACATCGTCGACGCTGCTCCAGTCCACTTGCGGGTGGCGGCGCAGCAGTTCGCGCAGCGGCACCGCTCCGAGGTCGTCGGCGCGCACGCTGCTCAAGGCGCCGGCGTAGCGGCCGATCGGGGTGCGGACTGCGTCGATGATCAAGGCGTCATTCATTCGGATTCTCCTGCGCCAGCACCGTGCCGCGCACTTTGTAGGATTTGCCATGGAACAGCGCAATCAGCTGGCCCAGTTGGTTTTCGATACGGACGTCGTAGTTGCCGGTGCGACCCGAGCGGCTTTGCTCGCGGCAATCGGCACTCAAGGTGTCGCCCAGGTGGGCCGGGGCGATGTAGTCGATGCTGCAGCCCAGTGCCACGGTGGCGTCGTTGTAGCTGTTGCAGGCCAGGGCGAATGCCGAGTCCGCCAGCGCAAACAGGTAGCCGCCGTGGCAGGTGCCGTGGCCCTGGATCATGTCGGCGCGCACGCTCATGCCCAGTCGTGCGCAACCCGGCGCCACCGAGAGCAGGCGCATGCCCATGCCCTGGCTGGCGGCATCGCGGCTGAACATGGCCTGGGCGCACTGGTTGGCCAGGTTCATGGCTTCATGGTTGGTCATGTGGTGCGCTCCTTTCAGCGGCCCTTGAAGCTTGGGCTGCGTTTTTCCATGAAGGCGGCGACGCCTTCGCGGTAATCCTCGCTGCGCCCGGCCAGGCGTTGCAGGTCGCGCTCCAGCTCCAGCTGTTGGTCAAAGCTGTTGCTCAGGCTGGCGTTCAGGCTGCGCTTGATCAGCGCCAGGCCGTAGGTCGGTTGCGTGGCCAGGTGGCGGGCGAGGGTCAGGGCTTCGTTGCGCAATTCGGCGTCGTCCACGCAGCGGTAGATCAGGCCCCATTGCTCGGCCTGCTCGGCGCTCAGGCGGTTGCCCAGCAGGGCAAGCGCCTTGGCGCGGGCCATGCCCACCAGGCGCGGCAGGGTCCAGGTGCCGCCGGAATCGGGGATCAGGCCGATCTTGCAGAAGGCTTGGATGAAGTTCGCCGAGCGTGCTGCCAGCACCAGGTCGCAGGCCAGCGGGATGTTCGCGCCGGCACCGGCCGCCACGCCGTTGACCGCGCAGATCACCGGCAAAGGCAGGTCGCGCAGTTGGCGGATCAGCGGGTTGTAGAACTTCTCGATGGATTCGCCCAGGTCCGGCACCGCGCTGCCGGGTGCCACGTTGCGATCGCTGAGGTCTTGCCCGGCGCAAAAGCCGCGGCCTTCACCGGTCAGCAGCAGCACGCGCACGTCGGGGTTTTCCTGGACTTGCTTCAACGCTTGCTGGACTTCGCCGTGCATCTGCGTGTTGAAGCTGTTGAGCTGGTCGGGGCGATTGAGGCTGAGCAGGGCGACGCCGGCCTCGATGGAAAACAGGATGTGTTCGAAGTTCATGGTCGTGAGGCCCTCACGGTGCACGCTCGGCGGTCAGCCGGCTCATTATTGGATCGGCGTGGTCAGCCGGTTTTGCCGGAGTATAGCTTTAACGTGATACATAAATGCAACGATAAAATTGATTTAGTGTGTCTTGTTTTGAGTTTGATGAAAATGAACTGCTCGCTGTGCTGGTCGGTAAATACCTGATAAATCCCCTATTTTATTGGCTTTACGTCGATTATCAGCGGCACCGTATCAAGCCACGGCGACACCTGATTCAAGCGATACGCTTTTTCAGCTTTGTGCTTGTAAAAATGATGTGATACAAAATAAGCCAAGATCGGCATCGCTTTGCGAATACGCCATAAAAGGAATCCCCATGACTTGCTACAGCCTCGACGGCCTGACCCCGGTGGTCGACCCCACGGCCTACGTCCATCCCTCGGCGGTACTGATCGGCGACGTGATCATCGGCCCCCATTGCTATGTAGGGCCGCTGGCGAGTTTGCGCGGCGACTTCGGGCGCATCGTCCTCGAAGAAGGCGCCAACCTGCAGGACACCTGTGTGATGCACGGCTTCCCGGACAGCGATACGGTGGTCGAGCGCAACGGCCATATCGGCCACGGCGCCGTGCTGCACGGTTGCCGGATCGGCACCGATGCGCTGGTGGGCATGAATGCGGTGGTGATGGACAACGCCCGTATCGGCGCTCGCTCATTCGTCTCGGCGGCGGCGTTCGTCAAAGCCGGTTTCGAGTGCCCTGAGCAGTCGTTGGTGATGGGCGCGCCGGCCAGCGTCAAGCGCAGCCTCAGTGATGAAGAGGTGCACTGGAAACAAACCGGCACCCGTGAATACCAGCGCCTGGCTCAGCGTTGCCTGGAGCAGATGCAGGAATGCGCACCCCTGAGCGCACCGGAAGCTGATCGCCCACGCATCAGCGACAGCGGCCTGCGGCCCAAGGGCAGATGAATCGCCTGCATCCCGACGCCGCTAAAAACGGTATATTTTCTCTTTTTGCCTCGGTACGCCCATGTCGTCACTGACACCCCTGAACCAACTGATTACCCGCTTCCAGGAGCAGACGCCGATTCGCGCCAGTTCCTTGATCATCACCTTGTACGGGGACGCCATCGAACCCCACGGCGGGACGGTGTGGCTGGGCAGCCTGATCCAGTTGCTCGAACCCATCGGCATCAATGAACGGCTGATCCGCACCTCGATCTTTCGCCTGACCAAGGAAGGCTGGCTGACCGCCGAAAAAGTCGGGCGCCGCAGCTACTACAGCCTGACCGGTGCCGGGCGTCGGCGTTTCGACAAGGCCTTCAAGCGGGTCTACAGCTCCAGCGTGCCGGCATGGGATGGCTCGTGGTGCCTGGTGATGCTCACGCAGTTGACCCAGGACAAGCGCAAACAAGTGCGTGAAGAGCTGGAGTGGCAAGGTTTTGGTGCGATTGCCCCGACCGTGCTGGCCTGCCCACGCAGCGACCGCGCCGACGTCAACGCCACCTTGCTCGACCTCGGCGCCCAGGAAGACACCATCGTCTTCGAAACCACCGCCCAGGATGTACTGGCCTCCAAGGCCCTGCGGGTGCAGGTGCGCGAGAGCTGGAACATCGAGGAGCTGGCGGCCCATTACAGCGAGTTCATCCAACTGTTCCGACCGCTCTGGCAAGCGCTTCGCGAGCAGGAACAGCTACAGCCTTCGGATTGTTTCCTGGCACGGGTCCTGCTTATCCATGAGTACCGCAAACTGCTGCTGCGCGACCCGCAATTGCCCGATGAATTGCTCCCCGGCGATTGGGAAGGCCGAGCCGCCCGCCAGTTGTGCCGCAATATTTACCGGTTGATCTACGCCAAGGCCGAGGAATGGCTGAACAGCGCGCTGGAAACTGCCGACGGCCCGTTGCCGGACGTTGGCGAAAGCTTTTACCGGCGGTTCGGAGGCCTGAAATAAGGAGCGACGCTGTTCAGGAGAACGGGTGGAGTGATGTGGCGTAGAGAATAAAAATAAGCCTGCGTGAGGCCTGAACATGATGTCTTCAATTGCACAGCGCTGTGATGGGTTCGACCAATGGATCCATCAGATCAATCAGATCTGTGGCGCATTCGATGGGCAGATCCTGGGGGATGGTTTTTCCGGGCAGATCCGCGAGTACCAGAGCGGCGCGCTGAAACTCAGCTTTGTCGACGCCTGCCAGGCGCGGCTGTTTCGTACCTCCAGCCAAATCGCGGCGGGCGAGGGCGGCAAGTACTTTGCCGTGTTCCAGCTCGACGGCACGGCCGGCATGGCCCAGGGTGACAGCAAGGCGCTGTTGCGCGCCGGCGACATTACCCTGATCGATGCGGCACACCCCAGCGACTTCACCTACAGCGAGAATTCGCGGCAGTTGTCGTTGATCCTGCCGTCGTACCTGGTGGAGCAGACCTTGCGTTTCAACCCGGTCAAATGCGGGCACCGGATCGAGGCGACGTCGCCGATGGCGATGCTGTCCCGGCAGCTGATTCTGGAGGCTACCCGGCAAGACAACCTGACCTTGCAGGAAAGCGAGGCGACGCTGGAGGCGATCATCAACCTGCTGCGCCCGGCGATCAGCCAGGCGGGCGAGGGCAGCGACGCCCATGAGCGAGTGTTCCGCAAGACGCTGGAGTGCATTGACCAGCACATTCGCTCCGAAGAGCTGTGCCCCGAGTGGCTGGCGCGGGAGGTGGGGATGTCGGTGCGCGGGCTGTACCGGATCTTTGCCCGCAAGGGCCTGGTGGTGGCACGGTACATCAAGAACCGACGGCTGGATTTGTGTGCTGAATCCCTGCGCCAATCCAGGGTGGAGGAAAAGCTTTCGGTGCTGGGGTACTCGTGGGGGTTTTCGGATTCGAGTTATTTTTCGACGGCGTTCAAGTCACGGTTCGGCATTGCGCCGGGTGAGTACCGCAAACAACACGCCTGATCAGGGGATACGCCGATCAAAAATGTGGGAGCGGGCTTGCTCGCGAATGCGGTGGTTCAGTTGATGCATTGGGTGACTGACACACCGCATTCGCGAGCAAGCCCGCTCCCACATTTGGATCGCGTTTCGTTCAGTTGGGCATTCCATCTTCAATCGCAATCCCTTGCGCCCGCATTTCCTTGATCAAACCCGCCCTTGTGCCCGGCAGATTGAGCATCGCTTTGTGCCGCAATTCAGTGACTTCCTCGGCGCTATAGGGCTTGTAATCCACCGGCGTACTCTTGCCCGCCATCCCGTCCGGGCGCATCAGCCAGTTCAGCAAATCCGCCAGTTGCCCATCGTTCAGCGCCGACTGCGACATCCCCGGCACCCGTACCAAAAACTCCCGCCCGCCTGGCACCTTCAGAAAGTTGCCGACAAACCCGGTCATCCTCGGTGTGTCGTTCGCCGCCGAGCCCATGCCGCTGCCCAGATGGCAGCCGGCACACTGCAGCTGATAGTTGGTCGCCACGCTGTACCCGGCCTGGGCGATCGGCGTTTGCGGCGACTCATTGCCCGGTGCGTGCTTCTGGTTTGGATTGGGAATGGCCCGAGCCTGGGCGAGCGGGGTGGCGAAGACACACATCAAGCTCAGCAAAAACAACGTACGCATGACAAGCCTCTTGCACTGACCTGTGGCGAGGGCGCTTGCTCCCGTTGGGCTGTGCTGCGGCCCCAAGATCTCTGGGAGCGCTTCGCACTCCAACGGGAGCAAGCTCCCTCGCCACAAGGGTGAGTTAAACCGCGACGCCGCGAATGATCGAGACCGTGCAGTGGTAGATGTGGGATTTGGCCGCCAGGCACCAGTTCACATCGTTGTTGTTGAACGGCCGGTATGCCGGTTCCTCGCTGTCGTTACGCGTGCACGCGCACTGGGCGCAGCTTTGCTTACCGCAGCAGTCGTTATAGGAAATGATGTAGTCCTTGCCATCCGCCGGGTTGCGGCAGGTGCCGATCCAGGTCACCTGGGACGCCTCGGTGCCCGGTGGGCAGGAGGTCACCGAGCCGCCACAGCAACTGCACAGGAAACCGTCGATGGAGCAGTAGCGCCAGTAGTCGCAACTGTTCGGGTCGCCCGGGTCACCGGCTTTCGGGTTATCGGCAGCCAGCGCCTTGCTGGTGCGGTCCAGGGGCAGCAGCAGGGGCAACGCGGCGCCTGCGACCATCAGCGAACCCATACGGGCCAACAGTTTGCGTCGCGACGTGGTGTCGGCCAGGCGACGGGTCGAGCGCTCGAATAACAGATCCAGCAATTTCATGAGAGTCTCCCTGCCTTAATCAGTGGCTATGGCCGTGGCTGTGGTCGTGGGGCTGCGGCTGGCTGTTGAGGTATTCCTGCAGCGTCGCGCTTTTCAGGTGTTCGACTTCGAACAGGCTGTCCAGGTGCTCGCGGGAATTGACCAGGCCCTTGGCGCGCAAGGTGCCGCTCTTGTCGATCAGCGCGGCATACGGCAGCTTGCCGATCTGGTAGGTCATGCCGACTTCCGGGCCGACCACGTAGGTGACGTCGTCCAGCTTGTGTTCGGTGATCAGCGCGTGCTGGGCTTCCATGTCGCCGTCGCTGATAAACACCACATCGAGTCGGTCAGCCTTTTCCCTGGCGATGGACTTGATCGCCGGCAACAGGGATTTGCAGATCGGGCAGGTGGGCGAGAGGAAGAACAGCAACTGGTTCTTCTCACCGGCATAGCCGAAGTTCACCGGGCGGCCTTTACGGTCGGAAGCGGTGACTTGCGGGGCCGGCTCATTCACCGCCACGCCCTTGTCGACCATCAGTGCGCCGGCCGGGGCGATGCGCCCGTGCAGCACACCAATCTGGCGCACCAGGCCCATCACGGCAAACGCCAGCGCCAGCAGCAGTACCCACAGCAGTACGTTGGAAACAATAAGGCCTTCCATTGATCACCTACCAATCAGTTTGAGCAGAAGAGGGGAGTTCGCCAGCAGGCCATCGGCTGCGGCGTAAATCAGCAGCGCGACGGCGCTGGCGGCGACGGTGACGAAGCCGTCGAAAAAACCCAGGTCACGGGCAATCGGCAGCACGCTGGCCAGCAGGGCCACGGCCACCAGTGCGCCGTTGCGCAACAGCAGGATCGGCCGCAACGGCTGCGCCTGGTCGGGGCCTGCGCAGCCGCAGTCGATGTCCCGGCGGCCGCGCCACAGGTTGATGCCAATGGCGGCGGCGTACAGTGCAATCAGGCCGGCGGCGCCGAGGGCGGCCCAGGAACGGCTGGCCGGCACCAGCAGGGCAAAGGCAATCACCAGTTCCAGCACCGGGATTACCCGGGCGGCGGGGCGAGTCACTGCCTCTGGCAGCAACTGGTAATCGGCCAGTTGCCGGGCGAAGCGTGCCGGTGCGCGCAACTTGTGGGTCGCGGCACTGGCCAGCAACACCGCGATGGCGAGGGCGCTGGCAATGATGAAGATCGGGTCGATATGCATGGCCGAACCTCTTTAGTAGCTCATGATCTGGGTTGCGGTCTTCGCTACCTTGGCCATGCTACCGGTGAGTTTGTTGGTCTTGAGGTCGAAGATCTGCAAGCCGCCTTCGACGTCGGCGCCCAGCAACAGGGGCTTATCGTCGCCGGTGGCCTGCATGCTCCAGACCGGGGTCGGGGCTTCCAGGGTGGCTATCTTCTTCATGGTCTTGAGGTCGTAGGCCCAGATGATGGTGCTCGGGTCTTCCCACTTCATCGGCTCGTGGTTGTCGTGCATCAGCACGTACATGCGGTTGAGTTTCGGTGCCACGGCCATCAACTGCCAGCCACCCGGGGCCCAGCCGGTTTTCTTTTCCGCGTCGGTGGTGAGTGACCAGGACGGCAGGATTTTCGGCTCATCGCCGGAGAAATCTACCGGGCGGATGGTGCCGGTGGTGGTGGTGAAGTAGTAGGTGTCGCCCACGTTCACCGCGCGTTCGTTGAGCTTCTCGGCGTTGGGGTCGAAGAAGTGCGTGCGGTTGCGCGAGGTTTCCTGGCCCTGCTCGTTCAGCGTCACCACTTGCAGGCTGCCGTCGCCGCACAGGGAGGCGAAGCGGCGAGTGCCGACCGGGTAATTGAGTACGCAGCCCGGGATCGCGATTTCGGCGGTGACGGAGCGGGACTGGGTGTCGACCACGGTCACGGAGGTGGAGGGTGTGAAGTTGTAGACGTAGACGAAGCGGTCATCGCCGCTGGTCTTCAGCCCATAGCGCTGGGTCAGGGATTCGGCGCGTTTGTTCGGGATCAGCACTTCCCAGGCGGGCGACAGGCTGGAGCTGTCCCAGGCGGTGAGCACATCGGTGCGATCGCCCCGGGTGCCGCGGGAATAGTAAATGTCGGCGCTGTACAGGGTCTTCTGGTCGTGGCTCAGGGCCGAGGGCGCGGCGAAGCCGGTGGGGACCATGCCGAGGACGCGCTTCTTGTCGGGATCTACCACGGTGACGCGGCCGACCACGAAGCTTTCGAATTCGACGTCTACCACGAATGCGCGGTGGGCTTCCGGTGGAAAGGCCAGGGTGGTCTGGCCGATGGTGTCTGGCGGTAAATCCGCCTGGGCGCTGTTCAAGCCGAGTACAAGCAGGCCCAGACCCAGCGCTGACTGTACGTTGATCCTGTTGCTTCGCATTAGGGGCACTCCCTGAATTATTGTGTTTTGCTAATCGCGGGTGCTTTGGCAGATTCTTGCAAGTGGATTCTGCCTTGTGGGGCGATTGCAAGAATTGTTGTGTCTGCCAAGTGGTTGTGTGTCTGTGCCAATGGTTTGGGGTAGGGTGTATATCCGTTATTTTTGTTATGGCTGGTATTGGTTCCGCTCTTACAGCGGGTCACTTTTGAAAGGAGCCCAAAAGTAACCAAAAGGCTCTTGCCCCACCACTCGGCACCTCGCCCAGGCTCGGTGTGCCCTCACTCCGGCTTTGGACCGTGGGCCGCCGCGATGGGCCATCCTTGGCCCAGCGCGGCTAACCCGGCGTCCTGCCGGGTTACCC